>NZ_JCAMOP010000012.1:0-241565 GCF_059512345.1 Bradyrhizobium sp. Unk1 | reverse complement strand
AATTACGTCCAACTCCACCGCATCGCCCCAACAACGACCGGCGAGGACGCTCCATTTCGAGGTTTTTCAGCAGACTGCTAGAAAACCTCGATATCGCCGCTCCGAGCGTTGACTTGCGGTCGGCTCTGGCGGAACGATCGGCGCAGATCATCAGCGCCAGCTGTGGCGTGAGCTGCACAGAAGGCCAGAGGCTCAATGCATCAATCGACATATGGCAAGTCCCTCGACCTTCCCGCGCTGTGCGCGGCGGAGCGGCTCTTCGACTGGGGATTTCGGGCCAAGGCACGCAGTGGAAGTGCCGTTCCGACCGCGGCCGATATCCAGCAAGTGTATGACCACTTTCGCGTGAGCGACGCCGTGCCGTCCCTGGAATCCATCATCGAGATCTTTGCGTGCACGGCGCATACGGCCATCGAAGTTCATTGCCCGACCTGTCCGAAGATGTCGGACAGCGAGCAAGGAATCTTGCGGGCGATCGCCGCGGCACAGCAGGAACGCATCGACGTCGCGCGCGAGCAGTTCGAGAGCTGGTTGCCGCCGGTCGGTGCCGATTGGGCTCTCGCGCCCGTGCGGGGGCTTGCAACGATCTTCCGCATGGCTGGGCTGATCCTGCCCGACCGACACGTTCGGTCTTTCGGCCATGACCGGACGATGGCGATGAAGAGCTGCCTGGTCGGAAGTCCCACGCTGCACTGACGGGATCGTTCATGCTCCACGATACGTGCGGTTCTGCGCCAGTCGAGAAAGCCGGCCAGCCACGGCTCTGTCCGCTCCAGGCCGCGCTTGCGGCGCGTCCCTGCGTCGAGAGCTACGATGAATTTTCCCGCGTCGCGCTGTCGCTGTTCCGATTCATCGGAGCGGCCTATGCGACCGGCGCCTCCGATTGCTGGGAAGCGGCCTATCGCTTCGCCGACGAGGCGCCGGGCATCGCCGATAGTCCGCTGCTGGTGGCGCGCGCTGCTGCGCTCGTCAGGATCCTGCGCAGCGGCCGGCCGTGCGAACTGTGCTTCATGCCGCCGTCGTGCCGGCGCCTGTCGAAGGACGAGGCGGAATTGATGCGACTGCTGGCGGTCGCGCGAAGCAAGCAGCCGGGCGAACTCGAATCCGTCGTTTGCCAGTTCGTCGGCAACGAGAACGAGATGGCGACAACGCGGGCCGTCAACGCGCTTGCCTTGTGCTGATGCTTTGATGGGTTCTAGTCGCATCTCCAGCGACCTTGCGCTATCAACATCGCCATGGAGACGCTGAGCTCGATGCCCTCCATGAAACCTCCAGACGACCCCGGCGCGACCACCGCTGGGGTCGTCGTTCTTGATGGCGCTGAACGATCGGGGCGGTCCCCCCTTGAGAAATGACCGCCGGAAGGGTCTGATGGGGGGCGGGAGATGCGGCCGAGAAGCCGGCCGAGCCGGAGGGGGAGTGAGATGGCCGCATTCCAGGGAAGCTGCCTGTGCGGCGAGGTCGCGTTCGAGGTCGAGGGTCCGTTCGATCGCTTCCTCAACTGCCATTGCTCGCGCTGCCGCAAGGCGACCGGGACCGCGCATGCCTGCGAGGTGATCGTGAAGGCAGGAGCGCTGCGATGGTTGCGCGGTGAAGCATCCGTCGTGCGCTTCGACCTGCCCAACGCGCGAAGCTTTGCGACCGCGTTCTGCGAGATTTGCGGCAGCCCGATGCCACACCTCACACGCAGCGGGCGCGAGGCGATCATCCATGCCGGCGCATTCGACGAGCGGCTGGGGATGACACCGGACCGGCATGCGCATTGGACGTCGCGCGCGGAGTGGTATGTGCACGGGGATGGGCTGCAGATGGAGGATTGAGGCGTGACCCGATTTGATGGCCACGCCTGCACGCGCTACGAACCAACGCTACCCATCGGCAACGCACGCCGCCATGATTCCGTCGAGCTCGGCCTTCGAGAGCACGCCGAGCTCGGCGATGAAGACGATCCGCGATCGCGGCACGCCTTCCGCCGGTGCATCGCCAGGGGCGAGCGTCGCGCGGCCGGCGGCGAACTGAAGCACCATCTGTCGCCCGGGTTGCTCGACGGTCTCGAACAGGCCTTTTGCGCGCGCAAGCTTTGGCGCAAGGCGGCCGATCGCCTGCTGAAGGCGCGGCAGCGACAGCGGCTGATCCGAGGTCCAGCTCAGCGTCTCGAAGCGCTCTTCTGCCGGGCGTTTCGGCCCCGGCTCGCGCGGCGCGGGCGCGCGATCGACAGCCGCGGGAAACAGCAGCGCGGACGGAATCTCGCCGTGCCTGGCATCGACCACCACGGCGGGGACGCGCTGCGCGCGGATGGCTTCGCGCATGCGAGCGCCTGCGCCCTCGTCCGCCAGATCGAGCTTGCTCAGCGCCACGATGTCGGCGACGCGCAATTGCGAGCGGTGGAGCGCATCATCCGGGGCAGCCGTCGATGCCGTCGCATCCATCACGCAGAGCACGGTTTCCAGCGGCGCCTCGCGCAGGATCACGGGGTCCATCAGGTTGCGGACGATGTCGGCGGGATCGGCGACGCCGCTGGTCTCGATGACGATGTATTCCGGCTTCGGATCGCGCCGCAGCAGCGTCGAGAGCGTGCGCAAGAGATCGCCTTCGAGCGAGCAGCAGATGCAGCCATTGGCGAGGCTGACCACGCCGTCGCTCGCACCCGCGATCAGCTCCGCGTCGATGTTGATCGCGCCGAAATCGTTGACGATTGCGGCGATCCGCCGTCCCTCCGCATTCGCCAGCAGATGGTTCACGACCGTGGTCTTGCCAGCCCCCAGAAAGCCCGTCACCAGAAGAATGGGGACCGGCATGGGATCAGCCCTCGACGACGGGACGGCGCACGGGGCGGCCGGGCCGCGCCGCTACATCGAGAATGCCGCCGGTGATCAACGGCTGACCACTGACCACGAGATGCCGCACGCCCTCGGAGGGACGGTTCATCGCCGTGAAGGTCGCGCGGTCCGAGAGCTTCTCGTAGTCGAACACGACGATGTCGGCATCGGCGTCCTTTGCGAGCCGGCCCTTGGCGCGCATCGCCGGCGTGCTCTGCGACAGGATCTCTGCGGGGATCAGCGCGCATTTGCGCACGCCTTCCAGCAGCGACACGGCCTTGCGCTCGCGCACCCATTCGCGGATGAATTTCGTGAAGCAGCCGGCCGAGCGCGGATGCGAGGTGGCATCGTCCGGCAGCGGCCAGGCATCGCCGGTGTAGGTCTTGCCGTCCGACGTCGTCCACGGCATCGCATCGGACGCGATCGCGCCGTCGGGATACAGCACTGACATGTCGAGCAGATCGCGATGATGCGCATTGTTGTCGGTATCGAGGATATGCCAGAGCACCAGCGAGGACGGCTCTTCGGCCTGCGCCTTCAGCAACTCTTCGCGGTCGCGGAAGCGGTGACCGTCGGTCACACGCTGCACGGAATCGTAACCGGTACCGTTGCGCTCGACGAACTGGGGATCGCTGAAGAAGGCCGCGGCCAGCACGGTCGAGCCGGTGCCGTAGGGATAGGCTTCGACCGTGATCGGGAGGCCCTGCGCCTGTGCCTTTTCGACCAGCACGCGGCAGCGCTCGATGTCGGTCTTGCTCGACGAGTTGAAATGGCAGATGTGCATGTGCGCGCCGGTGGCGCCGGCATAGCCGATCAGGCGGATATAGGCTTCCGCCGCACTTTCGGGGTCGACGCGCGACATGTAGGCGACGTGGGTGAAGGTCGGCACGTCCTGCCGGGCCGCAAGCTGGCAGACCGCCGTCAGCTCCTGCACGCCGGCGCCCGGCGCATAGGCGTTCAGGATGCCGATGCCGATGCCGCCCTCGTTCAGGCCGCGCGAAAGACGCTCGAGGATGCCGGCGACCTCCGCATCGCTCGCCACGTTGTCCATCCAGCGGCGATCACGCATGGCATTGCCGAACGCCTCCAGCGAGCTCTCGGCATTCGAGCCGGTCATCGCGCCGATGCGTGCAAACGCCCAGTTGGTGGCGGCGCCGTAGTTCAGCACGCGCCCCTTCCGCGCCTGGCGCTCATACCAGGAGGCGACCGGCAGCACGCCGGCCTCGAGATCGAGCGTCGTCGTTACCCCGTCGAACGCCTGCATGCGGTCGGCCGGGATCGACTGGCCATGCGCGTGCAGATCGATGAAGCCCGGCGCGACCACGAGCCCGGTCGCGTCGATCACCCGCTCGGCGCCGCCGAGGCCCGTGCCGACCGCGGCGATCTTGCCGTCCATCATCGCCACATCGCCAACGGCGTCCATTCCGCTCGCGGGATCCACCACCCGGCCGCCAGAGATCACCAAGCCGCTCATGTCAAAACTCCTCCGCGCTGAATTCGCATAGAGGCAGATTCCGGGAGGAACGACCACCTCCGTCGATGCCGACGCAGCATGCTCGCACGGAAGGTCATTTGGCGGGCCAGCCACGCACATGCGCACGCGTCTCGCGGCATGATTTGCCCGAGCTATGCTTCTCGCTTCACCCTCGGAAAGAAAGGGCGCAGGGAAGACCGGGCGCCGGCTGGCACCCACAAAACCCCCATGCTGAACAGATGCACACGCCATGCACAGGGGAGACATAAGAGCAGCCGACAAGACCTTCCCTGCGCGATGGTTTGACGGCCTATGCCGCGCTCTCCCGGGAGCCGAGTTCCTTCTGGCCTCCCTCATCTCTACGAAACGCACGGACCGAGCCGGTTTTACGCGCGTGACGCTTCGCCAAGGCTTGACCGTAGCAACGACGGCCAGGACCACAAGACTTGATGTCTAGCCTCTTTTTCCCGTCGAGTTCACTTCTGCTTTCGGCACAGCTGACTAAGGCGCTGGATCCGCATTCTTTTGTGGCACGATCTGCTTTTCGCATGCCATGTACAGCAGCGAGAACAAGGTGAAACACATTCGGGAATAGGGTCCGCGAACAATAAAAAGGGTGAGGCCAATGATTATCCAAGGGATAGGCAAGATGATTGCGGCCGCCGCGGCAAGGCCGAAAATGTTCGAGACGAGTATGGCTTCTATGGTGAGTAACCACAGACCGATCGCGATTGCGCGTGCCGTCCGCCAGAGCGAATATTGATCAGCCATCAAGGTCAGCTGCGCGGATCCGGACTGGCCGATGTAGGATGTGAAGAAGCTCAATAGGCGCTCATATTCGGAGTCTATGCCAAATCCCCAAGCGACCTTCGCTGCCTCGAAGTCGCGGCGCAATTTGTCGGGATTCCAAAACTTAAATTCCTCGGGCTTCCAAAACATAAATGTGAAGATCTGCCGTGCGCTTGGGCTGGGCAGTTCACGGATTACGCGCCGGAAGGTTTCGTAGTCGGCTCCGCAATAAGCTTTGTGGGCTTCAATAAATGCGGCCATCCACTCGCTGTTACGGTCGAGGTGACGTGCGAATATCTTCATCTCCTCGCCGCGAAAAATGGACGCGGACAAGTCAAGTATCAAACCGACGACGAACACGGCGATCACCGCGAGAGCGCCGGCGAAGCCCGTGATGATAGGGGCAAGCGGACTGGTGGATGTCCACAAACCTTCAAGACCAGTGCGGATATTTGGCCAATATCCTAAAGCCCAAAGCATACCCAACTGACAAATAAGGAAGAAGCCACCAGTCAAACCGTAATCTGCGAACCGGCGATCGATCTGCATGGTCGTGGTCCTTGCGGCTCCGGGCAGCGCGGATCACACTGATTTTATCAAAAGCCTATGTCGCGCGATAGCGTACAGCTCTTGCCGGTTTTCCCACGGAGCATCTGATAGGGCTGAATAGCTGCTATTGGGCCCAAAGCGGGCGGCCCCGGCATGTCCGCTCTCGCGCCGTTGTTGGGGCTAAACAGACGTGGGCCGAAGGGTCTCGTTGCACGATGGTGATGGTGTGCGCTCGATGCTGGCAAGGTGCACGCCGAGGGTGCGTGTGCGCGAGATGCTGGCGCAAGATCGGGAATGCTCCCCGCGCAATCGGTCGTTAGGGTCCTTTGGAGAGCGTGAGGAACCGCCGGGACCGCGCGACCGGACCTATTGAGGATAGTTGGTGCGAGAAAATCAGTGGTGGCAGTTACAGGGAAGGCAACACGGTTCTCATAAATCCAGATTGCGGTGCCACTTCGCGCGGCCTGGGTCTACTGTTCAGCGTTGTATGGTGTCGCGGGTTGCGGGGTCGCCCCCTTGGCCTGGTGGGGTCGCTTCTTGACGGGTCGCCTTAGGCGGTTCGACCTCGGGCGGCGGGGGTTGGTTGGGGGCCAACTAAAAGGAGTTCGCAGATGGCAAAGAAGCTACCGCCAATTCATCCCGGCGAAATCCTGCGTGAGGAATTTCTCGTTCCGCTCAAACTGACGCCCTACGCGGTCGCGGCCGCCCTGAACGTGCCGCGCACCCAGATCGAGCGCATTGCGCGCGGGGAAAAGCCCGTCACGGCTGATACCGCGCTGCGGCTTGGAAAATTCTTCAAGACAGGCGCTGCGTTCTGGATGAACATTCAGACGCGCTTCGACCTGGAAACGGCTGAAGACGTGCTGGCACCGCAGATCAAGAAGATCGCGTCTTATAAAACGGCATAAAGAGTTTGATGCACTGTCGCAGCAACGGGCGAATGACTGCTGCGTCGCATCGCTGTCCGGAGATTACGCCGCTCATCACGCTGTCCGCATAGTCTCCTCACTCGGAAGAGAAGCTGTCAACGCGGTTCTGTCGCTGGAGCTCGCAATGGTGAAATCCTACAAAGTGGGACGAAACGATCCCTGCCCCTGCGGCAGCGGCAAGAAGTTCAAGAAGTGCTGTCTCGGCTCACAAAGCCTGAATGAGCCATTATCCGGATTGCGCCAAGCTAGTCCGCAAGCGCTGGAAGATGACCTGGCAGTATGATCCATTGGTAGAGCCTCACCCCGATCAGTGGCTTGCGCTGGACGAACAAGACCGGATCGATCTTGTGCTGGAGTATCATCGACGGGCCGGCATGGGCCTCCCCCGGGAGGAATTGCACGCTGTCGTTCACGCCATCGTCGAGAACCAGATTGCCGATGCCGAACTACCCGTGCGACGCACGGCGCTGCGGCTGATGTCCGAGGGGCTGGATCGTCACGATGCCGTTCATGCTATCGGCTCGGTGCTTGCCGAACATCTCAATGAGAGGATGCGCGAAATCAGATCGGGTGGAGACCTTGCCGATCTGACGCCAGATCGAGACCCGAATGAGAAGTATTTTGCCGAGCTGGAAGCTTTGACTGCGGAAGGGTGGCTTCGGTCCGCCCAATGAGCGCGTCAAGATGCTCTGGATCGAAATGGCGCTCCCTAGGGGAATCGAACCCCTGTTTCAGCCTTGAGAGGGCCGCGTCCTAACCGCTAGACGAAGGGAGCGTGAGGGCTAGCCAATAACCTCGAAATTTGTCCGCCGCAAGGACCCGAACGAGCCTTTTACGGCTCATTGGCAAATTTCAGCTTTCCGGCCGGCTTCAGTGTGTGGGCGTCGAAGGTGCGGATCTCGATGACGCCGCCCACGTCCAGCGTGACCACGAGGCGGTCGCCCGCGACCCCGGTCGAGACGATCTTGGCGCCCTTGGGCAGGGCGGCGATGACGTCGCCGGCCACGTCGGACGCCCTTCCCTCCGACTTGAAAAGGCGGTAGCCCACCGCGATCAGGACGGCGCAGATTGCCAGCGCCGTGGTCAACCCCGCGATCAGCATCATCCGCCGCACCCGCGCGAACAGCGCGGCCTGCTCGGGGCTCGGTTCGGGAACAGCGGTATCAGACGTCGTCATGGATAGCTCGGGCTCTGCGCAAAGGTTGGAAGTTGTCGTCGCCGGCGACGAGGGCTCGGCCCGGCTCGACCGCGTGCTGGCGGCGCACCTCACCGACCTGTCGCGATCGAGGCTGAAAGCCCTGATTTTGGCGGGCGCGGTGAGCCTCAAGGACGCCGCGATCCGCGACCCCGCTTATCACGTCACATCCGGCGATACGATCACAATCGACGTGCCGGAGGCGGCCCCACCCGAGCCCAAGGGCGAAGATATCGCCCTCGATATCGTGTTCGAGGACGACGACATCGTCGTCCTGAACAAGCCGAAGGGCCTCGTCGTGCACCCTGCGGCCGGCCACGAGACCGGCACGCTGGTCAATGCGCTGATCGCCCATTGCGGCGGCTCGCTCTCCGGCATCGGCGGGGTGCGCCGGCCCGGCATCGTGCACCGGCTCGACAAGGACACGACCGGACTGATGGTGGTCGCCAAGAACGACCTCGCCCATGCCTCGCTCACCGCGCAATTCGCCGACCACGGCCGAACGGGTGCGATGCGCCGCGGCTACATGGCCTTCGCCTGGGGGCTGCCGGGACGCCATCGCGGCACCGTCGATGCGCCGATCGACCGCCACCCATATGCGCGCGAGAAGATGGCGGTGCGCCAGGGCGGCCGCGAGGCGGTGACGCATTGGGAGCTTCTGGAGAGTTTTGCGGGGCGTGACGGCAAGCCGATCGCCTCCCTGCTCGCCTGCGAGCTCGAGACCGGACGCACCCACCAGATTCGCGTCCACCTCGCCCATATCGGCCACCCCCTGATGGGCGACGCCGTCTATGGCCCGCACTTCAAGACCAAGGCGAGCCACCTCGGCCCCGAGTCGCAGGCGACTCTCGCCACGCTTGGGCGGCAGGCCCTGCATGCCTATTTGCTGGTATTGGAGCACCCGCGAACCGGAGAATTACTCCACTGGGAAGCGCCGCTGCCGAAGGATTTGCTTCTCCTTCAGGGCGTCCTGAAAGCGGCGCTATGACGCAGGCCGCTTTGGAAAAGCGTTACATTACAAAAAGTTATAGCTGCCACACGGGGACGTGACGTCAGCAATCCTTCCCTTTTTGACCCCCCATGGGGTATATTGCGCTTGCGTTGGAAATGACCAACGGAACATCGCAGCTACGGCCGGCTTTAACACAGCGGTCGTCTGCCTGGCCCGCCGCTATCGGGGGCCTGAACCTTGGAGGGCTTCATCATGGCCCGTACCGCTGCTTTGCCGGTCCTCAATGGAGAATCCGGCCTTTCTCGCTACCTCGCCGAGATCCGCAAGTTCCCGATGCTGGAACCCCAGCAGGAATACATGCTCGCCAAGCGTTGGCGTGAGCATGACGATCGCGACGCGGCGCACCAACTCGTCACCAGCCATCTCCGCCTCGTGGCCAAGATCGCCATGGGCTATCGCGGCTACGGCCTGCCGATCTCCGAGGTCGTCTCGGAAGGCAATGTCGGCCTCATGCAGGCGGTGAAGCGTTTCGAACCCGAAAAGGGGTTCCGTCTCGCCACCTACGCGATGTGGTGGATCAAGGCGTCGATTCAAGAGTACATCCTGCGTTCCTGGTCGCTCGTGAAGATGGGCACCACCGCGAACCAGAAGAAGCTGTTCTTCAACCTGCGCAAGGCGAAGAGCAAGATCAACGCGCTGGACGAGGGCGATCTCCGCCCCGACCAGGTGAAGATCATTGCCAAGCGCCTCGGCGTCACCGATCAGGACGTGATCGACATGAACCGCCGCCTCGGTGGCGACGCGTCGCTCAACGCTCCGATCCGCGATGACGGCGAAGCCGGCGAGTGGCAGGACTGGCTGGTCGACAACACGCCCAACCAGGAAGCCCTGCTGGCGGAGCACGAGGAGTATGACGAACGCCGTGACGCGCTGAACGGCGCCATGGGCGTGCTCAACCCGCGCGAACGCCGCATCTTCGAGGCTCGCCGCCTCGCCGATGAGCCGATGACGCTGGAAGACCTTGCTGCCGAGTTCGGCGTGTCGCGCGAGCGCGTCCGCCAGATCGAAGTCCGCGCCTTTGAAAAGGTGCAGGCCGCGGTCAAGGGCACGATCGCACGGGCGGAACAGGCCGCGCTGGAAGCCGCGCATTAAGCGGGCTTTTCTCGCGGTAAGATATTGGCGGATCGACAAGAGACAGAAAGCCGGCGGCAACGCCGGCTTTTTTGTTTGTGGCGATGCTCTGTTTGAGAGGGACGCCATGCTTCGTCCAAGTGATGCGACGTGCGGCCCCCACGCTCGGTGTCATGCTCCGGCTCGACCGGAGCATCCAGTACGCCGCAGCGTCAATCGCGAGAGCGAGATCTCCAACGAAGGCTTCTGGAATACTGGATCGCCCGATTAAACCGGGCGATGACAGCTGTGGCTGGAGTCGGCGGAGAAGCCTGCCGTGTGCGAGACGGCCATCACATTCCCTCTCTTCGGCCGAAGGAGAACCGGGCTTGCCTTGAACCCGCGCGTCCGGTCGACCGACCCAGAATGATCGGGCCGGCGGCCTCAACCGAACGGACACCAACCGTGTCGATCATCCTGCAATCCACCGTCGGCGGCTTCTCCGCCCAGTTCATGCGCAAGCTGCCGCTGGTCGAGCAGGCGATGCGCGAGCACGGGCTCGATCCCGCGGAGTTCGTCATCTCCAAGGACTATGCCTCGACCGCGACGATCCCGCTCATGGGCCCGTTCTTCTATAATTACAGCGTGTTCTTCGGCGACGAACAATTCACCGTCACCGAGCCGAACGACATGGTGTTCCTGGATTACTTCTTCAAACGCGTGCTGGCGTCGGACGGCCCGCCGGAATTGCCACGGCGGCCGGGATTGATGCGACGGCTGTTCGGATGGATGGCGCAGCCGGTTTAGCTGCTCGTCACTCCCCCCACGTTCGCGCCAGCGTCGCGAGCCAGCAGCCTTCGCAATAGCGGGCGTCCTTGTAGTCGATCCAATTGTGCGCATAGACGTGGTCCAACGGGATGCCGTAGCGCGCGCGCAGCACCTTCACGAGGATCTTCCAGGCCGCGACCTGCGCCTCGGTCGGGCCCGCGGTGACATCCGGATAGTTGCCGGCGAACTCGACGCCGATCGAGTTGTCGCGCACCACCTGGCGATAGGTCGATCGGTTGTCGATATACTTGTTGTCGTTGCGGTTGGCGCCGTCGCCATGGGTCGGCACCATGTTCTCGGCGACCGCCCAATAGACCGTGCCGTCGGTCTCGACCCACACGGTGACGCCGCGGCGCGTCGGGTTCTTCGACTGCTCCGCCGCGCCGCCGCGCGCCGAGCCTGTCGGCCCCTCGGTCTGGTGCACGATGATGTTGCGCCAGGGATGTGCGTCGCGGACATCGCCCCATGGCGCGAGCCAGACCATTTTCAGGCCGGGAATGTCAGGCGTGCCGGAGCCGCGCGCGATCTTCGCGAGCTCGGCGTCCGTTGCGGCGGCTGGGGTGAGCAGAAGAATAGCGGCGAGAAAAGCCGCGAGCAGGCGGAGGATCATCATGCGGGTCCGAGGCGGGCCCAGATCCTAGCAGGCTTTATGCGAATTTGCGCGTGGCCTCGTCGAGCCCGGGCCGCTCAGGCGAGAGCGGCGGAGCCGGATCGTAGACGGCAAAGTCGTTCTTGCCGTTTTTCTTGGCGTCATAGAGGGCGTGGTCGGCATGGGCGATGAGTCGGTCCGGAAACTGGCCGATGCCGCGGTCCCATTCGGCAACGCCGATGGAGATCGCGATCGGGATGTCCCTGGTTGTACAGGCCGCGGCGTCCTGGCGGCAGACCTCGAGCACGCGGCGGGCGATCGCGGCAGCCTCGCGAAGGGTCGAGGACGGCAGCACGACGCAGAACTCGTCGCCGCCGGTGCGGGCCAGCATGTCGCCCGGCCGCAGCCGCGTTTGCGCCATCAGGGTGAAGTGCCGCAGGCAGGCATCGCCCGCGGCATGACCATGGGTGTCGTTGATGGCCTTGAAGCCGTCGAGATCGATCACCAGCAGCGAGAACGGCTCGCCGCTGCGCTCCGAACGGGCGCATTCCTCGGACAGGCGCTGCAACAAATGCCGCCGGTTGGCGACGCCGGTGAGATCGTCGAGCAGTGCGAGGTCGGCGACCTCGTTGCGCAGGCGATCCATCGCCATCAGCAGGAAGCCGAAATTGAGCGTCATCGACAGGAACAGGAGGCCCAGCACCATGACGCCATGAGCCTGACCGCCGGCGCGCGCCGAGAAATCGTGGCCGAGCAGATTGCCCAGCGTGCGAACCGCAAAGATCCCGACGATGGTGAGGATGACGATGCCGGACAGCCGCGCACCCGGGCTGACGCGGCCTTCCGGCGGCGCCAGGAGCAGACGCAGCGCCAGCACCAGCGGCAAGGCCTGGCCGAGCGTGTAGCTGAGCATGCGGAGCTGCATGTGCTCGAAGCCGACCATGAAGAACACGACGCCAGCGAGGCTTAGCACCCCCGTTGCGGTCATGACGCGCCATGAGACCGGCCGGTCATAGAAACGCTGAATGCCCATGGCGGCGAGGCAGCTCGCCGCGATGATACCGGCAGCGCCGACAAGCAGCGGCAGGGGAGAGGCGACGAACAGGCGGACCAGGGCCGTCATCGCGCCGGTGGCGCCGATGAACGACGATGCCATCCAGAACCGCGCGGCCGCAAATTTCGGATAGGAGCGCGTCACGTAGGCCCAGATCAGGCCAAGCGCCAGGAAGTTGACGACGAAGACCGTCCAGAGTGTCGGTACGTTCAGCATGGCGCGTGCGGCACGCGCAGCGTCGCACCCCCTGTCTCTGGCTGCCGTTCGTCCATGACCCTTTCCCCGCGTTCTTGCGGAGAAGAATGCGCGGATTGCACTTAACGGAACCTCACTGCGATCTGCGAAAGCTCGCCCTTGGTTTTGGATTCATGAACAGCGCGCCGCGATTATCGGATCGTTAGGCATGTCGCGACCTCGCCGCGCGGTCGCGCCGAAGCGCATCGCGATGCGGATTCGCGGGCAGAAATCACCCGAAAATGCATCTGAGCTGTGGATAACGTAATGACACAGATGTGACAGCACGGGGCAGAGACCTGCGAATCTGCTGAGTTTGTGGTCGAGGATGTTGCGAGGCTGGCCCTCCGCCGAGCATCCCTCGTGTCGCGTTTAACCATGAACCCTTGAGAGGATACTATGGCTAAGAAAGCGAAGAAGGCGAAGAAGGCGACGAAGAAAAAGGCCAAGAAGGCCGCGAAGAAGAAGTAGCCAGCATGTTCTTTGCCCGGGTGGAGCCTCGCTCCGCCCGGGTGTCGAGTAAGGTTGAGAGATTGAAGATGGCGGGCACAAGGCCCGCTTTTTTATTAATCCACGCTCAGCTGCCGCGACGGAGAAGCCTACCGCTCCGCAAACGCCAGCTTGGCACCAAGCGCGGCAAAGCCGGCGGCAAAGCTGCGGCGCAGCCAGGCCATGACATGCGGGCGGGAGATGACACGCTCGCGCACCGACGCCGCGCAGAGGCCGTAGAGGACGAACACCGCAAAGGTCATCGCCATGAAGGCGCCGCTCAATTCCAGCATCCGCGCCAGCACATGGGCTTCATCCACCGCGATGAACTGCGGCAGAAAGGCCAGGAAGAAGATCGACAGTTTCGGATTGAGGATGTTGATCAGGAAGCCGGTGACGATGACGCGGCGGCTCGACCGCTCCTTGATATCAGCCTCGACCGCCAGCGCTCCGGTCTCACGCAGCGCCTGCCAGGACATGTAGAGCAGATAGGCGACGCCGCCCCATTTCAGCGCGGCAAAGGCGAGCGCGCTGGTGTGCAGCACCGCGGCAAGCCCGAGCATCGCAGCTATCATGTGCGGCACGATCCCCAGCGTGCAGCCGAAGGCGGCAGCGATGCTCGCGCGCGAGCCGCGGGTCAGCGCCGCAGCCAGGGTGTAAAGCACACCGGTGCCGGGCGAGGCGACGACGATGAGCGAGGTGAGCAGGAAGGACAAGGTCATCGGCAGACTCTATCACCGCGCCTCACGGCAAGAAAGCGAGCCCCCGGATCAACCGTCAGGACAGCTGCGCGAGCTCGGCCTCGCGGAGCACGTCGAGCGGAGCCCACGGCTTGGCCCAGAATTTCGCGCCGTCGGGCAAGGGCTGCGCCAAGGGGCGGCCGGAGGTGACGACGATGTCGAGCTTTGGATTGCGGTCCTTGGCGACGTGCGCGAGCTCGACCCCGTTCATGCGCCCCGCAAGCTGAACGTCCGTCAGCATCAGACAGAGCGCGCCGGCGCTATTGTCGAGCACCCGCTGGGCCGCCTCGGCGCTGTCGCACTGGATGACCAGGTAGCCGCTTTCTTCCAGCAGCAGGCTCAGCATCTCCCGCTGCATGGGGTCGTCTTCAACGATCAGCGCCGTTGCACGAAATGGTTCTGCCTGTCCCATGGGCCGCTCCAATGCTTGCTTGCGTAACCTATGTTAAGGAGCCAGTTCGCCGGTGGTTCAGTTCCATCATGAAAAATGTACATCATAGTTCCACACGACCGGCCTGACGGGGGGACATCATGACTGCCATTCGCGGCGCCGCCGCCATCACGGGAGCGGCGAGCGGCATCGGCCGCGCGCTGGCGATCGAGCTCGGCAACCGCGGTTGCGATCTCGCGCTCGCCGATCGCGACGAGGCCGGGTTGAAGACGCTCGCCGCCGAGATCGGTGCCGCACGCAAGGTCAGCGTGCATCGCGTCGACGTCAGCGAGCCCGGCGACATCGCAGAGTTCGCGCGTGATGCGATCGCTGCGCATCACGCGCTCGGCATCGTCATCAACAATGCCGGCGTGGCCCTGATGGGATCGTTCGAGGAGATCGACCAGACGCAGATGGAGTGGCTGTTCGACATCAATTTCTGGGGCGTGGTGCACGGCACGCGCGCCTTCCTGCCGCACCTGAAGACGCTGGCAGAGGCGCACATCGTCAACGTCTCCTCGATTTTCGGCATCATCGCGCCGCCGGGACAGTCGGCCTATGCCGCCGCCAAGTTCGCGGTGCGCGGCTTTTCCGAGAGCGTGCGGCACGAGCTTGCGGTCGCGGGCAGCCCCGTCAGACTGTCGGTGGTGCATCCCGGCGGCGTCGCCACCTCCATCGCGCGCAATTCGCGCACCGGGGTCGGCGTCACCGACAATGCGCGCCGCGCGCAATCGATCGAGCGGTTCGAGAACGCGGCAAAGACCACGCCGAAAGACGCCGCGCTGCGCATCATCAGGGGCATCGAGAACAACCAGCCCCGCATCCTGATCGGCAACGACGCCCGCTTCATGGACCTGTTGCAGCGCTTCCGCCCCGGAACGTATTGGGCGCCATTGCAAAGGAAGCTGGAGAAGATGGCGAAGGGGACATGAGAGTTGTTTGCTCCCACCCTCCCCTGGAGGGGGAGGGTCGATCGCGCGAAGCGCGAGCGGGGTGGGGTGATCTCTCCACACAGACACTGTTCGAGGCGGAGAGACTGTCACCCCACCCCGTCTCACATTTCGCTGCGCTCAATGCGAGCCGACCCTCCCCCTCCAGGGGAGGGTGAAGTCACTGCCCCGCCAGCCGGTCCGCAAAATAGCCGATCGTCTTGCGGTAGATCACCGCCCTGTTCCACTCCCGCATCGCCTCGAAATTGGCGGTGCCCTCGCCGTAGGGCTGGCCCATCTTGAAGCCGCTGGTGTGAAGCAGGTTCGCGGTCGAGGCGAGCACGTCGGGCACGCTGTGGCGCAGGTCGACGTGGCCGTCGCCGTCGAAATCGACGCCGTATTTGATGTAGGACGACGGCAGGAACTGGGTCTGGCCGATCTCACCGGCATAGGCGCCGATCAGGTCGCCCAGCGGCAGGTCGCCGCGCTGCACGATCTTGAGCGCGGCGAGCAGCTCGCCCTGGAACAGCTCGGTGCGGCGGCAATCATGCGCGAGCGTGGCGAGCGTCCGGATCACCGGCAGCTTGCCGATGTCGCCTTTGCCGAAATCGCTCTCGAGCCCCCAGATCGCGACCAGGATATAGCGGGGCACGCCGAACTGCTGCTCGATCCGTGAGAGCAGCGCCGCGTGGCGCTGAAGCAGTGCCCTGCCGCCATTGATGCGGCCGGGGCCGACGCGGGTCGAGACATACTGCTCAAAGCTCTTGTTGAAGGTGTAGCGCTGGCGCCGGTCGAAGGCGAGCACCGCGCCGTCCTGGGCGATGCCACTGAATGCCGCGCTGGTCACACTCGCCGAGACGCCGGCTCCTTGCGCCTCCGAGCTCATGCTGGCGACGAAGCTGTTGAAGTCGCCGCCGCAGCGCGCGGCCTGCGCCGATCCGCCGGCCAGACAGAGGATGAAGGTGGTGGCCAAAGCGAGTCTCGACATGCAGGAAAATCCTTTGAAGAATGAACGCGGAAGCGCGCGATCATGCCCGGGAACCGGATTCGCGTCAAAGCGGCAGATCCTCGCCAGAACCGATCGTATCTTGGGCGCGACAAATGAATTGCGCTCGCCCCGTCCCCAACCGATCGAGATGACCATGCCCATTCCGCACCGGATGCTCGCTGTCCTCGCCCTGCTCTCCTTCACCGCCACCGTCGCCGCCGCGCAGACCCGCGATGTCGCAGGCAGCCGCGACTATCCCGGCATCGGCCGTTTCACCGGCAGCGTCATCACCGGCTACGTGATGAAGGATTTTGACGCCGCCCGGATGCAGGCGGCCGCCTTCAGGGACGGCCAGCCTGCCGATGCGCGGCGGCTCGAAGGCCGCATCTTCCGCATCGCCTATCGCACCAATCCCGGCTCCTCGATCCTGGAAGTGTCGCGCAATTTCGAGACGCAGCTTGCGAAAGCCGGCTTCGAGACCTTGCTTTCCTGCGACACCGACGCCTGCGGTGCCATTCCCTTCACCGAGGCGATCGACACGCTGCCGGTGCCGCAGATGTGGGTCGACGGCTTCAACTACCGCTATTTTTCCGGCCGCAAGACCGAAGGCGGGCGCGAGACTTGGGCCAGCGTCATCGTCAGCCAGAACAACCAGGACATCACCGCGCAGGTCACGGTTGCCGAGCTCGGCGCCATCGCGAACAAGATGGTCGATGCCGCCGCGATGGCGAAGGGCTTGGGCGAGACCGGCCACATCGCGCTTTACGGAATCTATTTCGATACCGACAAGGCGGTGCTGAAGCCGGAGAGCCGCCCGACGCTGGAGCAGATCGCAAAGCTGCTGACGAGCCAGCCGCAGCTGAATGTCTTCATCGTCGGCCACACCGATAGCCAGGGCGCGTACGAATACAATCTCGATCTCTCGAAGCGCCGCGCCGAAGCGGTCGCAGCCGAGCTCGTGAAGAGCTTTCGGATTGCGCAACCGAGGCTACGCACCGCCGGCGTCGGATTGCTGGCTCCAGTCGGTTCGAATGCCACGGACGCCGGCCGCGCGCTCAACCGGCGCGTGGAGCTGGTGGCACCGTGACGGCCTCACTCATCTTCCCACCTGCGCTCTGAGTATCTCTTGAATGGCGTTGTTGTGGAGAAGTGGCTCGCCATACGGGAACTCGGCACGCGCACGCGGTGAGGTGTACACCCGCGGACATGGAACTCGTTCGCACAATGGAACACAACCTGTGCACGCGGACGGAAGACGTGCAGACGAACGCGTTTTCTTACAAGGCGTGGACCTCTAGTTGCGTTGCGAGAGCGGGAAATATGAACAAAGTGATTTGGCCTTCCAAACAATTGCTTTGATACGCATCGAAACCAGATGTCGCGACCAACGCATATCTGATGCGTTCGCTGCGACATCACAGCGTCAACGATTTGCCTTGCCACGCCATAGCGCAAGTTATAATCTTCTATTCTAAGTTGTCGCCCCGCCAGCCCCGGGCGACGCTGAAGACCAAAAATAAACGGCGGGCTTTACGGCCCGCCGTTTATTGAGCGAAGGGTCGCAGCAGGCGCCTGGCGCCGCTCCTCGATGTGCTCTAGCAATCAAGACAGCCCCCCCAGCTGGTTAGCGCCCCGGCTCGATGCTGGTGTCGACAAACCGCCGAAGTCATTTGACTGCGGGCCCCTGATCGACGACAAGCCGCCATGGCCAAAAAACCTGGAACCAATCCCAAAGGCGAATTCGCCTTCTTCAACGTCTTCTATGAAGACGATTCCCAACGCTCCAACCGCCGCGTTCCTAGCGAATTGCTCGGCGGCCTCGACGGCGACGAACCCGCGCGCGGCTTCATCATGGAGCAGGACCGCGAGATCGCCGAAAAGTCCGGCCGCCCGGCGCTCGAGATCAAGCGGATCGAGCGGGTCGGGGCGAAGAAGAAGTAGGCGCTGGCCGCGAAGCGCGGACGTCAGCACAAACAAAAACGGCGGGCCTTGGGCCCGCCGTTTTCGTTTGGATGAATGCCCGGGTCAGGCCCTGGCATGACGATCCGAATTAGTTGTCCAGGAAGCTCCGCAGCTTCCGGCTCCGCGACGGATGCTTCAATTTCCGCAGCGCCTTCGCTTCGATCTGACGAATACGTTCGCGGGTCACCGAGAACTGCTGGCCGACTTCTTCCAGCGTGTGGTCGGTGTTCATGCCGATGCCGAAGCGCATGCGCAGCACGCGCTCTTCGCGCGGGGTGAGCGAGGCGAGCACGCGCGTGGTGGTCTCGCGCAGGTTCGACTGGATCGCGGCGTCGATGGGGAGGATCGCGTTCTTGTCCTCGATGAAATCGCCGAGATGTGAATCCTCTTCGTCACCGACCGGCGTCTCCAGCGACAGCGGCTCCTTGGCGATCTTGAGGACCTTGCGGACCTTCTCCAGGGGCATGCCGAGCTTCTCGGCGAGCTCTTCCGGGGTCGGCTCGCGGCCGATCTCGTTGAGCATCTGGCGCGAGGTGCGCACGATCTTGTTGATCGTCTCGATCATGTGCACGGGGATGCGGATGGTGCGCGCCTGGTCGGCGATCGAGCGGGTGATCGCCTGCCGGATCCACCACGTGGCGTAGGTCGAGAACTTGTAGCCGCGGCGGTATTCGAACTTATCAACGGCCTTCATCAGGCCGATGTTGCCTTCCTGGATCAGGTCGAGGAACTGCAGACCGCGGTTGGTGTACTTCTTGGCGATCGAGATCACGAGACGGAGGTTGGCTTCCACCATCTCCTTCTTGGCCTGGCGTGCCTCGCGCTCGCCCTTCTGCACCGAGTGCACGATCTTGCGGAACTCGACGATCTCGAGGCCGGTGAGCGCGGCGAGCTGGTGCACCTCGTGACGGAGGTCCTTGATGCGGTCCTTCTCGATATGGACGAAGTTCTTCCAGCCCTTGGCCGAGAGCTTCGAGACGCGGTTGAGCCAGCGCGGATCGAGCTCCGAGCCGGTGTAGTTGCGCAGGAAGTCCTCACGCGCGACGCCATGGCTGTCGGCAAGGCGCATCAGGCGGCCCTCGTGCGACACGAGGCGCTTGTTGATGTCGTAGAGCTGCTCGACCAGTGAGTCGATACGCGCCTGATTCAGGCGCAGCGACTTCACCTCGACGATGATCTCGTCCTTCAGCTTGCGATATTTGCGTTCCTGGTGCGGCGAGAGCGAGGGCCCGTGCGAGGTGCTCTCGAGCTGGTTCTGGATGTCCTGCTCCTGAAGCTTGCGCAGCTTCTTGTAGCTGTCCGCGATCTTGTCGAAGATCTCGACGACCTTCGGCTTGAGCTCGGCCTCGATGGCCGCGAGCGACATCTGGTTCTCGAACTCGTCGTCCTCGTCCATGTCGGCTTCGGCGGCGGCTTCGCCCGGATCCTTCTCGCCTTCGCCGGCACTGCCGGGCGCAGGCGTGGCGCGGAACGGGGTCGGCGACGGCGGCGCGGCGGGCGGCGCAACATGCGCCGGCGCAGCTCCGTTCACGGCTGCGGCCTCGCCGCCTTCGGCGGACGCTTCGCCGTTCTCGCCGGTCGGACCGCCGATCATCGCATTGTTCATGCCGCCCTTGGCGTCGGGCCCGGCATAGGTCGCTTCGAGATCGATGATGTCGCGAAGGAAGATCTTGCCTTCGTTGAGCTCGTCGCGCCAGATGATGATGGCCTGGAAGGTCAGCGGGCTTTCGCAGAGGCCCGCGATCATCGCCTCGCGGCCGGCCTCGATGCGCTTCGCAATCGCGATTTCGCCTTCGCGGGACAGAAGCTCGACCGTGCCCATCTCGCGCAGATACATGCGCACGGGATCGTCGGTGCGCTCGCCCGGCTCGCTCTTCTTGACCTCGGTGACGGCCTTCTGCGTGACCTCGACGAGCTCGTTGTCGGTCTCGTCCTCGCCGCCCTCGTCCTTGTCCTCCTCGCCGTCGCTATCGTCGGCTTCGGTGACGTTGATGCCCATGTCCGAGAGCATGGACATGATGTCCTCGATCTGCTCCGGAGAGGTCTGGTCGGACGGCAAAACTTCGTTGAGCTGATCGAAGGTCACGAAGCCGCGCTTCTTGGCCTGCTTGATCATCTTCTTCACGGCCGCGTCGGACAGATCGAGCAACGGCGACGGCGCGTCCTGGGAGTCCTTCTCCGGCGCGTCCGCTGCCTTGTCGTCTTTCTCTTTGTCCTTCGCCTGCAGCGTCTTTGCCTTGGTGGCCATCCATTGCTCCTAAACGCGCTTCATGCAGAAGGCCGAACGGCCCGCCCGCCTGAATTCACTTGAACCTGTTGTTCGACGCTCTCGCTTCGTCAGATCGCGACACGGAAAGGGCGGCGCGCCTATCTCTCGCCACCCCGACCTTTCTCTCGCCGGATTTGCCTAACGCTTCGTGAGCCCCTTTGTCGCAGCGGATGCAGGTGTAGTGCCAACAGCGATTGCGCGGATTCATTCCTGACGCGTCTGTTCTGCCTGCGGCCGCCTGGTGGCCAAAGTGCTACAAGACCGTTAAGCCTCGATTAACCCTGTTTTTGCCGCCAAACCTTGGATTTGGCGAGTCTTTTAGCGGTTCCGGTCCCGGCCGTCCGCATGATTCTTTCATCACACGCTCTTCTGGAACCGGCCCGACAGCTCGCCAAAACCCTCGATCAGGGCCTCGGTACCGTCGACTTCTCCTATCCGAGCCTTGACGTCACGCAGCCACGCCAAATTGGCCTCGCTGGGGTCCTCCCCCAAGGCCAGCTCGGCGTCCTTCAGCTCTCTAAGTAGTGAATGGTATTGCCGATGCAAGGCAACGAGCTGATGCCAGGTGGAGAGAACGTCGTCCCGGGCCGCGCCCTCGCGGGCACCCCACACCGCTGCAGTCGTGATACCGTTCTCAACCCTTTGAAGAAGCTGTGAGAATCCACCCTTCTCGATATCGGCTCGCATCTTCTCGGCCAGCTCGCCGGGGTCCGGCGAGTGGTGGTGGTCGTTGGCGAAGGCGGCGATGATACCGGCCCGGAGCTTATGGGCCTCGGGATGGGCCAGCTCCAGGGCGGCGACCTCCTCAAGGTGGTCATGCAGCAGCCAAGGGTGGTTGATCAGGATTTGCAGGATCAGGGCTTCGCGCCGGGATATGGCGCTGCGCTGGCCCTTCATGATCGGGCTGGCTGCCAGCTGGGGGCTCGCCGCCTGATAGGGGCCGGAGGGGATAAAGGCAGGCCCCGGGGCTCCACGCCGCCCTTGGCTACCGAATCCCTGGCCCCCGAATCGATTCGCCTGCCCCCCGTTGCGGGGCTGGAAGGAGCGGCCGGAATTGCCTTGGAAATTGCCCCGGCCGGCAAAGCCGCCGCGTCCGCCCTCGGGCGCGAAGGTGCGTCGAAGCCGTTCGGCAAAATCGTCGCGATAATAGCGCCGCACCACCTCGTCGCGGATGCCGTTGGACAGCTCCTTGACGCGCGCTTCCAGCGCGGCACGGCGTTCGGGCGTGGCAAAGTTGCCGCCTTCGAGTTCGCGCGACCAGATCATCTCGGCGAGCGGCTTCGCCGCCGCGATGACATCGTCGATCGCGCCGCGGCCGCCCGAGCGGACGAGATCGTCGGGGTCCTGCCCTTCCGGCAGCAGCGCAAAGCGCAGGCTCTTGCCCGGCGCAAGAAATGGCAAGGCGAGGTCGGCCGCGCGATAGGCGGCCTTCTGTCCGGCGCGATCGCCGTCGAAGCAAAGGATCGGCTCGTCCGCCATCTTCCAGAGCAGCGCGAGCTGGTTTTCGGTCAGCGCGGTGCCGAGCGGCGCCACGGCACCTGCAAAGCCTGCCGTCACCATGGCGATGACGTCGACATAGCCTTCGACCACGATCAGCGCGCTGCCAGCGTGGGTGGCTTTGCGCGCAGTCTGGTGATTGTAGAGATTGTCGCCCTTGTGGAAGAGCGGCGTCTCCGGCGAGTTCAGGTATTTTGCCGGAACGTCCTTTTCCAGCGCACGCCCGCCGAAGGCGATGACGCGGCCACGCAGATCCGTGATCGGAAACATCACGCGATCGCGGAAGCGATCGTAGGGCACGGGAATGTCGTTGCCGGCAACGAGCAGCCCCGTCTCGATCATGTCCTCGACGGAAACGCCGAGCTTGCCGAGATGCTCCTTCAGCGCGAAGCGCTCGGGTGGCGGCGGCGCATAGCCGAGGCGGAACTGCACTTGCGTCGCCGGCGAGATCGCGCGATCGGCGAGATAGCCGCGCGCCTTGGCGCCGACGCGCGAGGCCAGCGTCTCGGCGAAGAATTTCGCCGCGAGCTCCATGACATCATGCAGCGTGCGGCGCCGCTGCTCGTGCCGCGCCGCATCCGGCGTCACCGCCGGCAGCGGCAGGCCCGCCATGCCGGCGAGCCGCTCCACGGCCTCCGCGAACGGCAGGCCGTCGGTCTCCATCACGAAGGTGATGATGTCGCCGTGCTTGCCGGAGGAGAAGTCGTGGTAAAATCCCTTCTGGTCGTTGACGTAGAAGGACGGCGTCTTCTCCTGCTGGAACGGCGACAGCCCCTTCCATTCCCGCCCGGCCTTCTTCAGCTTCACGCGCTTGCCCACGACTTCGGAGACCGAAAGCCGGGCACGAAGCTCGTCGAGGAACTGGGGCGTGAAGCGCATGGCGTGTATGTAACGCGAATCCGGGTGAGTCGGGCGAAGGATCAGGGATATAGGTGCGGCCCGGCCAAAAGTCAGGTTTGTCAGGATTATACGCGCTGTTCACAGCCCTTCCGTCATTCCGGGGCGCGCGGAGCGCGAGCCCCGACCGACAGAAAGCTTGAATCCAACCCGGTTCCACGCTTCGATAGGCCATGTTCAGGACGTTTCGAGGCGGCCATAGCGGGGGTTGGCGCGTCACCTCGATTTCGCCAGTGACGGGCGAGCCCCTGCCCTTCATGCCGGCGCTGTCGGTCGTCGACAGCGATGCCGTCGCATTGCCGCTGGTGCCCTCGCGCAATGCGTGGCGACTGGTGGGCGTAGCGAGCAGCTTGCGCTACACCGAGCGCGCCGAGAAGCAGCAGCTCACCGCGGTGCAGGCCGGGCTCGGCCGGCTCGAGGCCACCTCCGCGGCGCTGATCCCGATCCGCAAGTCGCAAGCCTGGTGGGAGCTGACGCAGGAAGAGCGCCGCAAGATTTTCGAGGACAAGTCGCACCACATCGCGAGCAGCCTGCGCTTCCTGCCAGCGATCGCCCGGCAGCTCTACCACAGCCGCGACCTCGGCGGCCCCTTCGACTTCCTGACCTGGTTCGAGTTCGCACCCGCAGATGCCTCGCTGTTCGAAGAGCTGGTGGCGATGCTCAGGGAGACCGAGGAGTGGACCTACGTCGAGCGCGAGGTGGACGTGCGCGTGGTGAAGGAAGTGCTCTCGGCTTAATGATCCAGGAAGCGTCCGGTCTCGATGACGGGCAGATCGCCGACCGGCCAGTTGTAGACATAGGTCCAGGCCTTCTCCGTTGTGCCGTCAGGCAACGTCACGTCAATCAGCGCGCGCAGATATTCGGTCGGCTCCGGAAAGCCCTCGCCGCAGGCCTCGTACATGTCGAGCTCGCGCAGGAGCTCGTCGGGCACGCGCAATTGAAAAAGCTCACCATGGACGACATCGGAGGCTGCGTTCGACAGCAGCAATCCGGGATAATGCTTCACGAGAACGAGCCGGCCGCGACACGTCGCGTCGCCCAAAAAGTCCGCATGTCCTGCAAGCAGCCGCGCCATCGGATGGTCGAAGCCGCGCATCAGGGTGCCGTAGACGAAAAGTCGATCGGAGGTCATGGGGTGTCTATAGCCGTCAATCGAGCGAAACGACAGCCGCACATTTCCTTCGTCCAGCGAAGTCCCGGGGGCAAGCGAGATTTGGTCTTGTGATGAATCGCCGGCAACGGCATCGTCTGGCGATCATGACGATTTTGGGTGGACCGACCTGCAAGCCATTGCTGCCCAATTTAGACTGTAACTGCTTTTTCCATAGGCAATCAGGATGGACTTGAACACGGCCGACGCGACCGATCAACTGCTCGGCGCGGGGGACATTCCGCCGGTGCATGAGGTCAATGCGGATGGGGCATCGCCTTTCCTGCTCACCTCGGATCATTACGGACGGATCTTGCCGCGCGCGCTCGGCGACCTCGGCGTCGCGGCAAGCGAGCTCACGCGGCACATCGCCTGGGACATCGGCATTGCCGGCGTCGCTGAGCGGCTGGCAAGAATGCTCGATGCGCATCTGATCGCGCAGCGCTATTCGCGGCTCGTGATCGACTGCAACCGCTCCCCCGGCGTCGCAAGCTCGATCCCCGTGTTCTCCGAAGCGACCGCGATCCCGCGCAACGAGAGCATCTCCGAGGCCGAGCGTACGGCGCGGCGGCGCGAGATCTTCGAGCCCTATCACCGCCGCATCGATGCCGCGATCGACCGCCGCCTGCACCACGCGCGGCCGACGGTGCTGGTGTCGCTGCACAGCTTCACACCGGTTTATGCCGGCGTCGCCCGGCCCTGGCACATCGCCGCGCTTTATAACCGCGACACCGTGCTGCCGCAGCTGCTGCTGAAACATTTGCGCGCTGAAGGCGATCTCGTCGTCGGCGACAACGAGCCCTATGCGGTGAGCGACCTCAGCGACTACACCATCCCCGTCCACGGCGAAGCCCGCGGCCTCGTCAACACCGGCATCGAGATCCGCCAGGATCTGATCGCGGATCAGTCCGGCCAGCAGCAATGGGCGGAGCGGCTGGCGAGGATTTTTGCGGAGATCGAGCTGGAATTGCGCAGCGAGAGGCTAGTCGACTAGCCGCCCCGCGTCGCGACGAACACCGCGAGCGCAGCGAAAATCGCAGCGATGCCCCACAGCAGCCAGGCGATGCGGACGGGGCCGCTTGTATCGAGTGTTGCCTCGGCCGGGTTGTCGGGATTGACGCGCACCTCGACGGTCGCGCCGTGCTTGTAGCGCGACATCAGCTTCTTCAACATCTCGTCGGACCCCGACCGCGTCCCGGCCGCGACGCGCGCGCATTCATTGGTGTAGCTGACGTTCTGATAGCGATAGGTGTAGGTCACGCGCTTGCCGAACATCTCGGTGCCGCGGCGCTCGCCCGGCTCGCTGGCCTCGTGATATTGCTCGACCCCCGACAGCTTGATCGTGCCCGGCACCACCGGCCAGCGCGCCGCCTTCAACGCCTGCCGCCGCACCCCATACCCCATCAGCGCGATGACGAGGCCGAACGCGCCGAAGCCGACGACGAGGCCCGCGAGATCGGGCCGCCCGATGTGGTGCGCAAGGTAGGCATAAGTCTGGTTGAGACCGAACGCCGAGCCGAACACGACGCCAAACGCGATCGCCGTGCCGATGCCGAGGCAGCCCCATAGCCCCTTGGGCAGGTCGCGCTCGAGCACGGCCTGATCGGGATGGCGCGGATTGTAATAGACGGTGACGACACTGCCGGCGGGATATTTTGCGAGCTTCTCGGCGACCTCGAAATTGCCGAGATCCTCGCCGATCGAGATGCGGTTACAGCTCAGCTTGCGGCTGCCGACCGGATATTCGTAAGTCACGTTCGCAAAATTGCGGCTTTCGAGCCGATAGCCTTCCTCGCGGTCGCTGTCAGACACCCTGACCTCGCGCACCTCGGCGACCGAACGGACGACCTTGCCCGATGCCTGCGGCCAGCTTCGCGCCTCGCGCACCTGCCAGGTCTTCACGACGGCGGCGACCAATAACAGCCCGAGTGGTGCGAACAGCATCGCGTAGACGAACCAGGGCAGCTCGGGCACGGCCAAATTCCTTCGTCAGCGGCAATGCCCGATTGGACGCATCGCCGCGGACGAAGGTTCAACAGGCTATCGGCTCATTTGGCCCGGATGAGCGCCAGCCAGATGCCGCCACCGATCATGAAGCCGCCGGACACGCGCGACACCAAGCGGGTGCGGCGCGCCGAGAAAAAGCCGCGGACCTGACCGGCAAGCAGCGCGTAGATTCCGTCCGTCAGGCCGGCAAGCACCATGAAGGTGATTCCGAGCACCAGGACCTGCGAGAGGTGATCCTTGCTCATGTCCATGAATTGCGGAATGAACGCGCCGAAGAACACCAGCAGCTTCGGGTTCGACAACGCCACGACAAAGCCCTGCAAGAGAAAGCCGCCGCGAGGGGGAGGCGGAGGCGCGTCGGTGTCGACGCCTTCAACCGGAGCGCGGATCAGCTTGATGCCGAGCCAGACCAGATAGGCCGCGCCTGCGAAGCGCACCCAGTCGAACCAATAGCCCATCGTCGCCATGAGCGAGGTGAGGCCGACCGCAAGGATGCCAATCACGATTAACAGCCCCATCTGCACGCCGAGAATGTTGGTCAGCGCCGCGCGCGTGCCGTGACGCAGGCCGTTGGCGATGACGAGGGTGACGATCGGCCCCGGCAGCAGGGCCAGCGCAATGCAGGCGGCGACGAAGGCGAAATAGGCTTGCATGGACATCATGGGGAGGACTCGCTGAGAGCGGTTTGGCGCATTAATGCATGACACTCACTTGCCGTCCAGCGCCGCGGTCGCCCATACCTTCATCTCCGGCGTCTCCAGGAACGCCAGCGCCGCACGCTGCACGGCGCCTGCTTCGCCACGCCCCTGGGCCGCAGCGACGAAGAGATCGCAGCGGCGCGAGACGGCGATGCCGATCGCGGCATGGCGGACGCCGTCGGCCGTATCGAGATCATAGCGCCTGGCACGGCCGCGCATCTCGCCAAGTCCCACTTCCTCACCCGGTGCGACGGCGGCAAAGCGTGGGCTGATCAGATCGATGTCGGCCACGCGATCGACCTCATCATCGTCGGCGACGCCGCGGTCGCAATTGCAGAAGCCGCGCTTGGCGCGCACGTAGAGCTCGGTTCCCGCGCAGGCACCGTCGCAGCGGAACGCGCGGCCGGCGGGCCAGCCGTCGCGCGGGAACGGCCATGCGACTTCGCGCCAGCCCGCTGATTCCACCGCCGGCGCCGGCGCAAGCCGATAGGCCCCGACGCCGGACACGCCGAGCGCGATGGCCACAGTCGCAATCGCCGCCCCGCGCCGCACGTCAGTTCCTCGGCAGGCCGGCGGCCGCGCGCGCCGGTCCGGTCAGCTCGAGGATATGCAGACCGGTGTTGGCGCGGTCGACGATGTAGATGTAGCCGCGATCATCCGTCTCGACATTGTTGGTCTGGATCGCGACCTTGCAGCGCTCGCCGCCCTCGACGGGAATGCAGCGCTTGTCGGTGGCCTGCGTGATCGCCGGGATGAAATAGCCGACCTCCTTCGGATGATAGGGATCGCGGATGTCGAGCGCGCGCACGCCCGCATTGAAGAAGGCGATGAAGGCCATCTTCTTGTAATAGACCGGCGCCATGCTCTCGTTCGAGGAGTGCGAGCCGAAGCGGCCGCCGCGCTGGCAGAACTGTCCGCCCGCCTCCGGCACGGTGTAGCTCGAGATCATCATCGGCCGCGTCTCGGTGGTGACGTCGGCGAACCACACCATCTGCCGCGCCTCGCCGCATTCGTTCAGAATCGCCTCGTCGACGATCATGACGATGTCGCGGGTCTTGCCGTCCTTGTCCTCGGCGAATTCGGCGACGGGCATGTCGAGCATCGGGAACGTCGTGTGCGCGCCGTTGAAGGCGGACATCGGCATGCGCGAAATCTCGGGATAGCGCAGATTGTCCGGCGTCGGCTCCTTCGGCCCGTTCAGCAACTTGTCGCGATCGACGATCTGCAAAATGCCGCCCTTGTTGGTGCCGTAGCCGAAGAACACGCGATTGCCGTCGGGCCCGGTCGAGATCGGCCCGTGCAATTCGGTCGGCACGGCGCCGGTCGAGCCGGGCTCCTGGCCGGGCAGGCCAAAGTCGCGGATTTTCTGCGGATGCGCGGGATCGCCGAGGTCGTAGATTTGCGTCATGCGCCGCGTGCGCCAGTCTGGCGCGCCGGAGACGAGAAAGGCGATGCCGGTGTCGCACTCCCACCAGCTTTTGTGGGTGTCCTTCAACCCGCCGATGCGGGTGACGAGCACGGGATTAGCGGGGTCGGCGACGTTCCAGATCTCATGCGCCTCGCTACCGAAGGTGCGGAGCATGTAGACCGCATTGGGATCGCCCTTCGGCAACGACTTGCCGTCGCAAACCCGTACCATCTGCGCGCCGCCGGATTCGTACTTGCCTTCCTGTCCCGGCAGATGCCGCAGATATTTTGGACGCGCGGGATCGGTGACGTCGACGATGGACGTTCCGTTCGGTTCGGCCTGCCCCGTCATCGGATTGACGGGCGCGGGCACGTCGTCGGTGCCGCCGTGATGGCCGATATAGGCGATCCAGCGATCGCCCTGGCGATGGATGGTCGGCTGGTACGCGCTGCGCGCCCGCAGGTCGTTGGTGCCGACCAGCTTCATGTTGGACGCTTCCGGCGGCGCGCCGATGGTCTGCTTCTGTTGTGCCTGGGCCGTGATGCTGCAGGCGAAAAGGACAAGACCTGCAGCGAGTGGGACGCAACGGAACATCAAGGCTCTCCCGGAACCAATCTGCGTTGGCTGGGCTTCAAGGCTAGCACAGCCATTTCCGGGCGCCAAAGACACCATCTTGACATGCAACCATTTGGTTGCCTATTATTGCCGCCATGGATGAAGTCTTCAAAGCGCTCGCCGATGCGTCACGACGGTCGCTGCTGGACAGGCTTCACGCCAGGAACGGCCAGACGCTGAACGAACTCTGCGAGGGCCTTGCGATGACGCGTCAGGCCGTGACCAAGCACCTTGTCATCCTCGAAGAGGCCAACCTGGTCACGACTGTCAGGCATGGCCGCGAGAAGCTGCATTACCTCAATCCGGTGCCGATCCATCAGATCGGCGAACGCTGGATCAGGAAATTCGAACGCGGCAAGCTCGCCGCGCTCAGCGAGTTGAAACGTCAGTTGGAGAAGCGCGATGAGTAAGCCCCAATTCGTCTATGTGAGCTATATCGAGACCACGCCGGAGAGGCTGTGGGAGGCGCTGACGTCGAGCGAGTTCACGAGGCAATACTGGTTCGGCGCCGAGGTCCGGTCGGACTGGAAGGTCGGCTCACCCTTCGCGCTCACGCTCGACGGCGAGGTCACCGATTCCGGCGAGATTCTGGAGGCCGATCCGCCGCACCGCCTGTCCTACAGCTTCAAGCACCAGAAGTTCGAAGAGCTGCGCGGCGAGCCGATATCGCGTGTCGTCTTCACGATCGAACCGTTCGGCCCGCTCGTGCGTTTGACCGTGTTGCATGACGGCTTCGTCGAGGGTGGCAAATATCTCGGCGCCGTCTCCAACGGCTGGCCGGCGATCCTGTCCCAGCTCAAGAGCCTGCTCGAGACCGGCAAGCTACTCGGCATTCCACGCGCAGCCCTCAACAAGGGATTCGACGCAAAATGAACCTCGATCAGTTCAAACCGCCGACGGTCTACACCATCTACATCGCCTCCACGCCGGAGAAGGTGTGGGAAGCGCTGACCTCGGCCGAGTTCAGCAGGAAGTACTTTTCCGGCTTTGCGGTGGAGATGGAACGGAGGCTCGGCGGCAGTTTCATCGTGCGCGCGCCTGACGGTTCCGAGCACATCTCGGGTGAAGTCTTCGAATACGATCCGCCGAACAGGCTGACGGTGACATGGAACGTCAACTGGCCCGACCTCATCGCAAAGCTCGGCAGCACGCTCGTCACCTACGAGATCGAGCAAGCAGGCGAAGCCGTCCGTCTCACCATGAGCGAACGCCACGACCGCGAGCTCAGCGACGACATCCTCTCCGGCGGCCGCACCGGCTGGCCTGCGATCCTGTCTGGGCTGAAGAGCCTGCTGGAAACGGGCAAGGCGCCGCAGATCAAAATGACACCGCCAGCGCGGATGCTGGCGGCGTTGAAGGCGATGGGGATCAAGGTGCCGTGAGCGGGACGGGTCTGTCTCCGCGAACTGGGAATCGTAGGGTGGGCAAAGGCGCATTTGCGCCGTGCCCACCATCTTTCTGAATGGTGGACACGCTTCGCTTTGCCCACCCTACGACACTGCCCAAGGGGCGAAGGAAAGCGGAGACGAGCTACACCGGCACCACCAGCCGCCGATAGAGGTGCCATGTCGCATGTCCGAGCACGGGCAGCGTCACGACCAGTCCGAGAAAATACGGCAGCGCCGAGACGATCAGCAACATCACGATCACCGCCGCCCACGAGATCATCGGCAACGGGCTGGTCACCACGGCGCGCACGCTCGTCACCATGGCGGTGACGAAATCGACCTCGCGGTCGAGCAGCAGCGGAAACGACACCACCGTCAGCGAAAACAAGATCAGCGACAGCGCGGCACCGACCGCGTTGCCGATGGCGAGGAACAGCAAGCCCTCATTCGTCGTCAGCACCACCGTCATGAATTCCTGCAAGCTCGAGAACGAGGCGTGCAGGCCGAGCAGCAGCGCGATGAGCAGCCGCACCTGGTACATCCAGATCACGAACACGAACAGCGTGACGAAGGCCATCCAGCCGATCTCGCTGCGCGCGCGTATCGCCGACCAGATCGCGCCGAAGGAGACCGGCTCGCCGCGCTCGCGGCGGCGGCTGACCTCGTACAGACCGATCGCCACGAACGGCCCGATCAATGCGAAGCCGGCCGCAAGGGGATAGACGAGATAGACCATGCCGAAGGCGGTGAGACAGAGCATGATCGCGATGCCGCCGCCTGCGTAGAGCGCGCCGAAGCAGAGCCCGTAGAGCGGCAGCGCCTGGAAATCCCGCAAACCCTCGACCAGCGCCTCGGCGATGTCGGTCGCCGCCACGCGACGCACCACTGGATCGACTTTGCCCGAGATCGACATGCGGCTCCCTCTCCTCGTCACCGGCACGATCTCCGTCGCGCGCAATCCCGATATTAGCGCCCTCGCGACCTGCGCGCACGCGCGCGTTGATTGCGGGATGACGGTATCCCGGGAGGCCCGACACCAGCCCAACAAAGCCTCGCGGGCGAAGTTTCCGGGGGCTCATCCGTGATGTGCGCGGCGGAAATTTTCCCCGCGGGGGCCTTTTCGGCGCGATGCCTATGGACTGAGCGGAGGGTGGTGCCGCAGATTGCATCTTCGAACCAGCACGCGCGACGACCAAAATTGGACCGCCCGACCGATGAGCTTGCGTACCCGGCTACTGATACTCGTCATTGCGGCCATGCTGGTGCCGGCCATCCTCGTCGGCTTACGTTTCGTGCAAAATCGCAGCAGCGAAATCGACGCAGCCCTGGCCAATCTGACCGCGACAGCCGACGACATTGCAAGCGACCTGGACGAGAAGATCCAGGGCACCACCCAGCTTCACTATGGTCTCGCCCGTGCACGTGACCTCGACACGCGCGACAAGGCGGCGTGCTCGGCGTTCCTGTCGGAAGTGCGCGAGGAATACCCACAGTTCACCGGGATATTGACCATCGATCCCGACGGTAGCCTGTTCTGCGATTCGCTGCGGACCAACCGCACCCTCGACCTCCGGGATCGCGCCTATTTCAAGCAGGCCCTGGCGTCGCGCGACATCGCGCTCGAGCCGGTATTCGGCCGGCTGACCGGACTATCGGTGCTCCAGATCGCCTATCCGGTGCGATCGGAGACGGGCGCCCTGAAGCTGGTCCTGCTCGCCTCCTTCAACCTGCGCAAATTCGCGGAGTTTCACGACAAGCGGCTGCTCGGCCAGAAGGAGATCCTGCTCCTCGACAGCAAGGGAACGGTTCTGGTCGCCCCCTCCCGCGGAGGCTGGACCGAGCCGGTCGGCACGTCGATCGCGGGATCCGACCTGCTCCGCTTCGCCGCAACGCCCGACCGGAAGGCGTATCAGGAGGTGACCGATCGCGACGGCCGGACGCATGTCTGGGCTGTCGCCGCCCGCTCGCCTTCGACCCGCGATGCCGGCCTCTACATCATGGTCGGACGGTCCAAGGATGGACTGGTCGCGGCGGCGAATCGCCGGCTCTACGAGGATGTGGCGATACTCGCGGTGGCCTCGCTGCTGCTGCTCGCGGCCGTCTGGATCCTTGCGACCGTGAGCGTCGGGCGCCAGGTCGGACGCCTCGCCACCATGGCGAAGAAACTTGGGCTCGGAGATCTCAGCGCGCGAATTCCGCCTCCCCACCCGGGCGGGGAGCTGGGCGGATTGATGACCCTGCTCAACGGCACCGCCGAGTCGCTCGAGCAGCAACGCGCCGCCATCGCCGACCTCAGCCACAAGCTCAGCCAATCCCAGAAGATGGAAGCCATGGGCCAGCTCACCGGTGGCGTAGCGCACGATTTCAACAACCTCTTGACCGTCATTCTCGGCAACTCCGAGCATCTTGCCGACAGGCTGGCCGGCAACCAGGAACTGCACCGGATCGCCAACGACATCGCGACCGCCGCCGAGCGCGGCTCCGACCTGACGCGGAGCCTGCTCGCCTTCGCGCGCAAGCAGCCCCTGAGGCCGCGAGACATCGACATCGCCGCGAAGATTGGCGAGATGGAGCAGTTGTTGCGCCGGCCCCTGGGCGAGCACATCGAATGCACCTTCGCGCTCGAGCCGGATGTGTGGCTGACCAGCGTCGATCCCGGCCAGCTGACAACGGCGCTGCTCAATCTCGTGCTCAACGCACGCGACGTCATGCCGCTCGGCGGCAAGCTGACGATCGAGGTGCGCAACACCTCGCTCGGTGAATCCGACCTCGACGTCAACGGCGAGCCGCGGCCGGGCGACTACGTCATGGTGGCCGTGACCGACACCGGCAGCGGCATGACTGCCGAGGTGGCGAGCCGGGCGTTCGAGCCGTTCTTCACCACCAAGGAGGTCGGCAAGGGCACCGGGCTCGGCCTGAGCATGGTCTACGGCTTTGTGCGGCAATCGGGCGGCGTCGTGCAGATGCAGTCCGAACCGGGACGAGGCAGCGTCGTCAGGCTGTTCTTTCCCCGCCTTGCGACGCAACCGAACGAGCATCCGTCACCCGCGGAACGGATCGTCACCCCCGACGGAAGCGAGACCATTCTTGTCGTCGAGGACGACGACATGGTTCGGGCCTATGTCGAGAGCGAGCTGAAGACGCTCGGCTATCGCGTCATCGCGGCGTCGAACGGTCCCGCGGCTCTCGAATTGTTGCGCCGCCCCGGCGACATCGACCTGCTGCTCACCGACGTCGTGATGCCCGGCGGCATGTTCGGGCCGGAGCTTGCCAGGCAAGCGACCGGCTTGCGGCCCGGGCTCAAGGTGCTCTTCACCTCGGGCTACACCCAAAATCCCGTCAAGACGCCCGACGGGGTCGGCGACGCCCGCATCCTGACAAAACCGTTCCGGCGGAAGGATCTTGCCGCGATGCTGCGATCCGCCCTGTCGGCGCCGCCGCGCTGAAATCAGGAAGAGAACGCCAGCCGAAGCGCCACGCCGAGATTGGCCGCGAAGAGAGCCGCGTCGATGACGAAGATCCTGAGCATCGGACCTTTCAGCACGGGCCAGTAGGCCACTCCGACGCGCCCTCCGCGCATCAGGACCGGAAGGTTATAGGCGAATTGGCTGAAGTGGCAGGCGGCAAAGAACAGGAATAGCGCGAGCTGCGCCTCGATCGGCTGGAAGAAAGCCGGACGAGCGGCCAGAAGATACAACGACAAAAGCCCGATCGGCAGATTCATCCCGCCCAGGAACGCCACGCTGGCGGCAAGCGTCGGCGCGATCGGATTGCCGCGCTCTTCGCGCGGCAAGAGTATCTTCAGCGTGTTGCCCTGGGCGATGCTGAACTGGATGAAGGCGCCGCCGAACCAGAGCGTGTTGAGGAGCAGGACGAAATCCGAAAGGCGCATGATCATTTTCCGTAGAAGGCTTCGCTGCGCACCACACGGCCCGCATCGTCGAAATCCATGAACTCGCTGGCGCGCGTCTCGCCGAGCTGCCACCACACCGTCAGGCGCGCGATCGCCTCGTCCCAGCTCCAGTTCAGGATCTTCAAGTCGGCGCTTTCGATATGGCCATAAGCCTCGCGCCAATAAGCGCGGATGTTCTCGGCGCCGGTGACGACCGGAGAACCGGTCAGTGACAGAGCCAGAGGGCTGCGCATCTGCGCATCTTCCGCAAAATGCGCGACGACCGCGTCGATATCGACCCGGCACCAGCTCGCACACCATGCCGCGATAAAGCGCTCGGCGGCCGCGCGATCCATTCTCCGTCCGCTCATGGCGGAGCCCTCCCCTGGCTCGTTGCCGGGAAAGTGGCAAAGCTCGCGCTTCATGTCAACTATATTGACTTGAAGAATCGTCAGTTGTTGTCGGCGATCGCCCCCATGACGGCCATCCATGCCGTCGCACCCGGCACCCCGGCACGATCGAACGCTTCGCGTAGGACCTTGCGTTCGTGGTCCGATGCTTTTTGCTCGATGCGTCGCCCGGCCTCCGTCAGGCGCAACAGTTTGGAGCGGTGCTGCTCGGGCGCTCGCTTCGACGTCAGCAGCTTGCGCTCCAGCAGCAAATTGAGCGGCCGGTTCAGGGCCTGCTTGGAGATGCCGAGGATCTCGATCAGCGCGCCGATCGCGATATCGGGACGGCGCGCCACCACGTAGAGGATGCGGTGGTGTGGACGCGACAGGCCCTGCTTCGCAAGATATTCGTCGGCCTCCAGCGTCATCCCGCGCCAGCCGTAATACATGAGCTCCAGCGCCGCATCGAGATCGTGCAGCTTCGGAAGTGAGGCGCGGTGAAGCCCCGCAGCTTGAGACGTCTTTGCCATTGTCTGAAAGAGCCTAACCTCGTGCCCGCAGCTCGCGCCGCAGCACCTTGCCCGTGGCCGTCATCGGCAGTGTCTCCGCGAACGCGACGAAGCGCGGATATTCGTGGGCGGCGAGTTGCACCTTCACGAATTCCTGGATCTCGCGCGCGAGCGTGTCGCTTGCCGCGAAGCCGGGACGCAGCACGATCCAGGCCTTGATCGATTCGGTGCGGATCGGATCGGGGATGCCGACCACCGCCGCCATCGCCACCGACGGATGCTTCATCAGCGTGTGCTCGATCTCGGACGGGCCGACGCGATAGCCAGCGGTGGTGATGACGTCGTCCTCGCGGCTGACATACCAGAAATAGCCGTCCTCATCCCGGGTACCGAGATCGCCGGTCAGCAGGAATTCGCCGGCATATTTCTTCGCCGTCGCGTCCGGATCGCGCCAGTATTCGAGCATCGTGCACGGACACGGCTGGCGCACGCCGATGATGCCGCGCTGCCCCGTCGGCAGTTCCTCGCCCTTGTCGTTGACGATGCGGACGTCGAAGCCTGGCGTCGCCTTGCCCATCGAACCCGGGCGGATCGGAAACAGGTTCGAGTTGCTACCGATCACGAGGTTGCACTCGGTCTGGCCGAACACCTCGTGCGCATCGATGCCGAACGTCTCGCGCACCCAGCCGAGCAGCTCGCCGCCGAGCGATTCACCGCCGGTGAAAATGCTGCGCAGCTTGACGCCCGGATGCTTCACGCCGGCCTGCCGCATCAGCTTCAGCGCGGTCGGCGGCAGGAAGACGTTGCGGACACCGAGGTCGGCCATCATCTGCATTGCCGCCTGCGGCTCGAACTTTCGCGCGCGGTGTCCCACCAGCGGGATGCCGTGATACCAGAACGCGAACAGGCCGTTGACGAGGCCGCCGATCCACGCCCAGTCCGCCGGCGTCCACATCAGATCGCCGGGGCGCGGCAGGAAGTTGTGGCACATCTCGACATTCGGCAAATGGCCGAGCACGACGCGATGCGCATGCAGCGCGCCCTTCGGATTGCCCGTCGTGCCTGACGTGTAGATGATCAGGGCGGGGTCATCGGCGGAGGTATCGACGGTCGCAAAGTCCTCGGACGCGGTTTCGATCGCCGACCAGAACGGTTTTGCGCCGGCGTGGACGGCGCCGCTCGCGACATAGATGTCCTGCAGATAGGGCAGCCGATCGCGGACCCTCGTGAGCTTCTCCCAGCCCGCCTCATCAGTGATGATGGCTCTTGCTTGCGAATTCGACAGGCGGAATTCCAGCGCGTCCTCGCCGAACAGCGCGAACAGCGGGATCGAGATCAGCCCGGAGCGGAACGCGGCCATATGCGCGATCGGCAGCTCCAGCGACTGCGACAGGAACACCGCGACGCGGTCGCCGCGCACAAGCCCGTCGGCCTTCAGCACATTGGCGAAGCGGCGCGACATCTCCGCGACCTCGTCGAACGAGGTGCGCGTGGTTGCGCCGTTCTCGTCGACATAGAGCAGCGCGAGGCGGCCCGTGCCGTCGGCATGGCGGTCGCAGCACGCCTCCGCCATGTTGAAGCGCGCCGGGACGTCCCAGCGGAAGTTGCGATAGAGCTCTTCGTAGGTTGCGGCTTCGGTCAGCATGGGCTTGGATCGTTTCCCGTACTCTCGGCGTCATGGCCGGGCTCGTCCCGGCCATCCACGTTCTTCTTGCTTGGCAACCACTTTAAGCGCGTGGATGCCCGGGACAAGCCCGGGCATGACGATGCGGAGGCATCCCCTAACGGCGCAGCGTCCGAAAGAATTTCCTGACGTCGCCAACATACAGCTCCGGCTGCTCGAATGCGGCGAAATGCCCGCCCTTCTCCATCTCGCTCCAGTGCGTGATGTTAGGAAAGTTCGGCTCCATCCAGCGCCTGACCGGCGTGATGATCTCCTTGGGGAACACGGCGACGCCGGTCGGCACCTTCACGATCGGGGTCGTTCGGCGCCTGCCAAAACTCTCCCAATAGAGCCGTGCGGAGGAGGTCGCCGTCTCCGTTGCCCAATAGAGCATGACGTTGTCGAGCAGCTCGTCCTTGTCGAAAATGTTTTCGGGATGGCCGTCGCAATCGGTCCAGGCCCAGAATTTTTCCAGTATCCAGGCCGCCTGCCCGCTCGGTGAATCCGTCAGACCATAGCCGAGCGTCTGCGGCCGGGTCGATTGCTGCCTGGAATAGCCGGAATCGAGATCGACATAATGCTTGAGGCCGGCGAGCGCGCGCTTCTCTTCCGCCGTCGGCTCGCCCTCGACCTTCGGCGCCGCGTTGAAGGCGAGCGTGATGTGGATGCCGGCGCAGTGCTCGGCGTCCTGCGCGCCCAGCGATGTCGTCACCGCCGAGCCCCAGTCGCCACCCTGCGGGCCGTAACGCGCGTAACCGAGCCGATCCATCAACTTCGCCCAGGTTGCGGCGATGCGGTCGACGCTCCAGCCGGTGGTCTTTGGCTTGGCGGAGAAGCCAAAGCCCGGCAGCGACGGACACACCACATGAAACGCATCCGCAGGATTACCGCCATGCGCGGCAGGATCGACCAGCGGCGCGATCGCCTTCTGGAATTCCACGATGGAGCCGGGCCAACCATGGGTGATGATCAGCGGCAGCGCCGACGGCTCCTTCGAGCGCGCATGCAAGAAGTGGATGTCGAGCCCGTCGATCTCGGTGGTGAATTGCTCGAAGCGGTTCAGTTTTGCCTCGCGCGCCCGCCAGTCATAATTGTTCGCCCAGTAGGCGCAGATCTCCTGGATCCATTTCAGCGGCGCGCCCTGGCTCCAGTCGTCGACCAGCTCCGCATCCGGCCAGCGCGTGCGGGCGAGGCGCGATTTGAGGTCGGTGAGAATGTCGTCGCTGATGGCGATGCGAAACGGTTTGATGGCGCCGGTCATCGGTTGCCTCCGATCTTTTCTGGCGGAGAGACTAGGCCGGATTGCCGCGGCGACAAAGGTGCCCCTCCTCCCCTGGAGGGGGAGGATCGGTTCGCATAGAGCGAAGCGGCATGCGAACCGAGGTGGGGTGACAGTCTGTCCACCGACGCGCTGCCCGAGTGGAGAGATCACCCCACCCCGCTCGCGCTTCGCGCGATCGATCCTCCCCCTCCAGGGGAGGGTAAGAGCTCAGCCCGTCAGCGCGGCCTTCACCAGGCCGCTGGCCTTGCCGAAATCCATCTGACCGGCGTACTTCGCGCGCAACACCGCGATCACCTTGCCCATGTCCTTCATGCCGGCAGCGCCGGTCTCGGCGATGGCATCCGCGATCGCCTTCTTGACCTCGTCGTCCGACATCTGCTTCGGCAGATAGGCCGAGATCACCGCGATCTCTTCGCGCTCCTGGGCGGCGAGCTCGGCACGGCCGCCCTTGTCGTAGAGCTCGACCGACTCCTGGCGCTGCTTGATCATCTTCTGAAACACGCCGAGCAGATCGGCGTCCGACAGCGGCGGCTTGCCGTTGCCGCGCGCCTCGATGTCGGCGTTCTTGATGGTCGAGTTGACCATGCGCAGAGTGGACAGCTTGCGCTCGTCCTTGGCCTTCATGGCCTCCTTGACCGCGTTGTTGATGTCGTCGCGCAGCATGATCGTGATCCCTTCGAATATCCGACGCCTGATCTAGGCCGTTCGCGGCCCTGAGACAACCGGGGCCTCCAGCCATTCGACCAGCGCCCGCGTCGCCGCCTCGGGCTGCTCCGGCTGCGGCAGATGCCCGCAACGCTCGAGGATCACCAGTCTAGCGCCCGCTATGCCCTCCGCCATCTCCTTGGAGAACGCGTTCGGAATCGTGTTGTCCTGATCGCCCGTCAGCACCAGCGTCGGGCATTTGATCGTCGCCAGCGTCGGCCGTGAATCCACCCGCGTGATGATCGCGGTCTGCTGTCGCAGATAGCCTTCGACGCCGACGTCCTCACCCTGCTCGTGCACGAGCTTCCGAATGCCGAGGTCGTCGCGGCGAGAGGGATGCACCAGCTCGGGAAAAATCTCCTCGCGCGTCGCGCTCAGCTCGCCGCGCCTGGCCCGTTCCATCAGGCCGCGGCGGCGCGCGGTCGCTTCCGGTGTATCGGGCCCGGCCTGGGTGTTGATCAGCGCGAGCTTCAAAACCCGCTGGGGCGCCTGGCGCATGATCTCGAGCGCGATGTAGCCGCCCATGGAGTGGCCGGCGAGCGCGAAGCGCGGCGGGGCCTCGCTCAGCACGCGCCGGGCGATCGCCGCCATGCTGTCGTCGCGGATATGGTTGGCAATCATCACCGGGCCGAACCGCCAGAGTGCGGGGACCACCGGGGCGTAGATCCGGGCCGAGGAGGCCAACCCCGGAACCAGCAGAAGCGGGGTGGTCTGATCCATTATTGCCTCGCGAGCCCGGGAAATTGGCGGAAATTATTCTGCCAAGCTTAAGTGCCTGAGGAGGCCTGTCAAATATGCAAAAACGCATGTGAATCGGCGCTGGTCCGCTTTGACGGCGGCGACGGCCCGGACTATGAACCGGGCTCATGACACAACATGACAGCGATACCGCCTGGCCGGACCACAAACCGACCGCGCTCCTCGTGCTCGCCGATGGCACGGTGCTCGAAGGCTTCGGTCTCGGCGCCGAAGGCCATGCCGTCGGTGAGGTCTGCTTCAACACCGCGATGACCGGCTATGAGGAGATCCTCACCGATCCCTCCTATGCCGGCCAGCTCATCACCTTCACCTTCCCGCATATCGGCAATGTCGGTACCAACGAGGAAGACATCGAGACGGTGAACATGGCCGCGACGCCCGGCGCGCGCGGCGTGATCCTGCGCACCGCGATCACCGATCCCTCGAACTACCGCGCCACCAAGCATCTCGACGCCTGGCTGAAGGCCCGCGGCATCATCGGCCTGTCCGGCATCGACACCCGCGCACTGACCGCGCTGATCCGCAGCAAGGGCATGCCCAATGCCGTGATCGCGCACGCCAGGAACGGCGAGTTCGATCTGCATGGCCTGAAGGAAGAAGCGCGCGAATGGCCTGGCCTCGAGGGCATGGACCTCGTGCCGATGGTCACCTCGGGCCAGCGCTTCACCTGGGACGAGACGCCCTGGCTGTGGGACAAGGGTTTTGGCCGCCAGGAAAACCCGCAGTTCAACGTCGTCGCCATCGACTACGGCATCAAGCGCAACATCCTGCGCCTGCTCGCCGGCGTCGGCTGCAAGGTGACGGTGGTGCCGGCGACGACCTCTTCGGAAGACATTCTGGCGATGAAGCCGGACGGCGTGTTCCTGTCCAACGGCCCCGGCGATCCGGCCGCGACGGGTAAATACGCGGTGCCGGTGATCCGGGACGTGATCAAGTCGGGCACACCGACGTTCGGCATCTGCCTCGGTCACCAGATGCTCGGCCTCGCCGTCGGCGCCAAGACCAAGAAGATGCATCAGGGCCATCACGGCGCCAATCATCCCGTGAAAGACGAGACCACCGGCAAGGTCGAGATCACCTCGATGAACCACGGTTTTGCGGTGGACGAGGCGACACTGCCGAAGGGCGCGACGCAGACCCACATCTCGCTGTTCGACGGATCCAATTGCGGCATCCAGCTCGACGGCAAGCCGGTGTTCTCGGTGCAGTACCACCCCGAGGCCTCGCCGGGCCCGCGCGACTCGCACTATCTGTTCCAGCGCTTCGCGGATCTGATGCGGCAGAAGAAGAGCGCGTAACGCTGGCTCTCCTGCAATTGCCTTGACGACACCGAGCCCGGGCCTTGACCCGGGCTCTTGTCATCCCGGGCTCGCCGCCGCGGTTCGCCCGGACGCGAGGAACGTCGTTTCACGCCCCTCGTTGATTCCTGCTACGCTCACGCAGGAGCCCTGCCATGTCCGTTGTCAGCGACAATGCCGAGCCACTCGCCATCGTGTTCGAAGATGACGGGCTCGTGCCGAACAACATCCTGCCCTTCCTGGTCTATCAGGGTGCGGTGAAGCTCGATTCCAGGCGTCCCGAGGCGACCATCGAAAACCTGTTCGAAGCGAATAGCTGGGGCGGCACGTGGCGCAACGGCGTCTACGACTATCTGCACTATCACGCGACGGTGCATGAGGTGCTCGGCGTCGCGCGCGGAAGTGCCCGCGTGCGCTTCGGCGGCGATCATGGCCAGGAGCTGGAGATCAAGGCGGGCGACGTCGCGATCCTGCCGGCCGGCACGGGGCATCAGTGCATCAGCGCGAGCGACGATTTCTGCATCATCGGCGCCTATCCGCCGGGATCGAAGATGGAGATCACGCGGCCGACGCTGGAGAATCACACGAAGGCGCTGAGGACAATTCCGACCGTGAAGGTACCGGAGTCCGATCCGGTGAGAGGCAAGGATGGTCCTCTTGTCAGATTGTGGAAACGGCGCTGACCTTCTTGCACGGTTAAGCGTGATCATCTTCGCGCGATCGCGACATCGCTGCGCCTTGACTCCGTCGACCTCCGGCACATAGTCGCGAAGGTTGTATTTCTTCATTTTGCTATGTTGTTTTCCCCGCGCACCGTTGGAGTCGATCATGATGTTCTCCAGCCGTTGCCAGTGCATCAACTGCATCACCCCGCCCCACATTCTCAAGAAGCTGCTCAACAACAGTGACAACCGGATTCGCGACGCCGCCTTGCGGACCTTGTTGTCGACGTCGCGCCTGAGAGGCGAGCGCGCCGTCCGCGGACTCCTTGCGGCAGCAGCCGCCCCGTCATCGCACGGCCGGCGAACGATATCGGACTGCGGCAACTCCACCCAGCTCGGTTCAGCGACGGTCGCCCGCACCGAGGATGGCGCCAAGTCGAAAGACAACACCGTGAATCGGGCGTTCGAGGGCCTGGGCGATACGCGAGAATTCTACCAGCAGATCCTCGATCGCGACTCGATCGACGGACGGGGGATGCGCCTCAACGGCTTCGTGCATTACGGTGACGCCTTCAACAACGCATTCTGGGATGGCACCCAGATGGTGTTTGGCGATGGAGATGGCGTTCTCTTCACCGACTTCACCAAGTCGATCGACGTCATCGCTCACGAACTCACGCATGGCGTCACCGAGATGACTGCAGGACTGGTCTATCATAATCAATCGGGCGCCCTAAACGAGTCGGTCTCCGACGTATTCGGTTCGCTCGTCAAGCAATGGACGCTGAAGCAGACAGCCAATCAGGCGGACTGGCTGATCGGCGCCGAGGTGTTCACGCCCGATATCGGCGCGGACGCGTTGCGATCGATGAAAGACCCCGGCAAGGCCTTCAACAATCCGACGCTCGGCAAGGACCCGCAGCCGGACCACATGCGGAAATACGTCAACCTGCCCGACACGGATGACGGCGACAATGGCGGCGTGCACATCAACTCCGGCATTCCCAACAAGGCATTCTTCCTGACCGCGACCGGCATCGGTGGATTTGCCTGGGAGGCGCCGGCGCATATCTGGTATGCTGCGCTCCAGGCGTCGACCCCGACGACGGAATTCCAGGAGTTCGCCGACACGACCTATCTCAAGGCGGGGCAGCTTTTTGGCAGCACTGAGCAGCAGGCGGTGGCCGCCGCATGGAAGGAGGTCGGTCTCTCGATCAGCGGCGCCCGTTCGCTGGGAGGGACCATCGGTCGGATGCGGCGCGTGGCGACGAATGGCCACGACGATGCGGCAGACATCTCGCGGCAGATTGCCGAATTGACCGCACAGATCACGGCGCTGTCGCGTACGGTGGAAGGCATGCAGCAGGGCCGGCCGCATTAGGAGCGGCAGCTCGGTTATCCCGTGACCAGGAGGCCGAGCGTAGATAACATGCGGCCATGAAGATCAGCCTAGCTCAACACGGCGGACAGGGCGCGGGAGTTTTTCTCCAGCGCCCGCCGCTCGTGGTCGATTCGGCCGTGCTCGATCCTGCCAAGGCGAAGGAGCTCGGCGAACTCGTGGCAGACGCCGTCGCCGCCCGCCCCGCGCCGCCGCGCACCGATAGCGGACGCGACCTGATGTCGTACGCGATCTCGATCGAGAACGACGGTCAGCACACCGTGCTCTCGGGGGCCGATACCGCCATGTCGCCTGAATTCGCCAAATTGCTGGCATGGCTGCAGCGCCACGCCAGATCGCGATGACGGCGCTCAGGCCGCCCTATCCTATGGTCCCAATTCCGCCGTCGTCCCCGACAGGCGAGCGGAGCGAGCGATGATCCGGGTCCATAATCCCAAGAACAAGTTTGGCGAAGACTCGTGATGACCAGCCCGCGCCACAACCACTCCTGTGGTTATGGTCCCGGATCGGCCCGCGCTTAAGGCGCGCTTGTCCGGGACGACAGCGGAGTATGCGTCCACTGATGTAATGGCACGGCGCGCAAGAAGCGCGCCTTTGCCCACCCTACGCAATTCCCTACGCCTCGTTGCCGCCTTCCTGGCGCGTGGCCTCGAACAGGAACCACGTCCGGCGCTCGGTCTCGTCGATGAAGTTTTCGAGGATGCTGGCGCTGGCGACATCGCCGGCGTCGTCGCAGACCTCGTGTGCCTTACGCATCGCCGCGGCGACGTGCCTGTTGTCCTGCATCAGCTCGCGCAGCATCTCGCGTGGCGGGACGTAGTCCTCGTTGTTGTCCTTGATGGTCTGGAGCTTTGCGACCTGGCCGATCGACTTCAGCGTGGTGCCGCCGATCTTGCGGACGCGTTCGGCGAGCTGGTCGGTGGTGGCGAAGATCTGGTCGGACTGCTCGTCGAGCAGCAGATGATAGTCGCGGAAATGCCGGCCGCTGATGTGCCAGTGGAAATTCTTGGTCTTCAGATAGAGCGCGAACGCATCGGCCAGAAGCACGTTGAGCGCCTCCGAGACCTTCTTGACCCCGTCCGGCGACAGATCGGTGGGGGTATCGAGATCGGGCGAGACCTTGGTGGGGGCTTTGCTCACGGGAGACCTTCCTGTTAGGACGCGGACATTGACGGCGCACCGTCGCACCCCTAACGCAAGGCGGGCAGCGCCGGTTCCTTGACAGGAACCGTTTGGCCGGGACCTACAAAATACCATGGACGATTGGATCGATTATTACGACTCCACGCATACGATCTATGTCAGCAAGCTGCATCGCGACTTGCACTTCCAGATCATCGCGCGGGACATCATCGGCTACATCTCATCGCCCGAGGCGACCGTGCTCGACTATGCCTGCGGCGAGGCGTTGTCGGCGAGCCAGGTGGCCGCGGCCTGCGGCAAGCTGATTCTCGCCGAGCCCGCCCCCGGCGTGCGTGGCCGGCTGATCGCGCGATTTGCCCCGAACACCAAGATCCGCGTCCGCTCACTCGACGACGTCCGCAAAATGCAGGACCAGTCGATCGACCTCGCGGTGATGAACTCGGTCGCGCAATACATGACGCCGGAGGAGCTCGATGCCGCGCTTGTCAACATGCGGCGATTGCTGACCCCGTCCGGCAAGCTCGTGCTCGGAGATATCTTGCAGCCCAATGTCGGCATGTTCAGGGATGTGATGGCGCTGCTCAGCCTCGGCCTGCGTCACGGCTTCCTGAAGGACGCGCTGATCGGGCTGATCAGCACCGCGCTGTCAGATTACCGTCATCTGCGCACGCGCATCGGGCTTCAGCGCTATGGCGAGGACGAGATCGTCGCCAAGCTGACCGCGGCCGGCTTCGCTGTCCAGCGCGCCCACACCAATATCGGCCATAATCGCTGGCGCATGACCTTCATCGCGCGGCCGCCTCTGGTTCGTTAAGCATAATGACTGCCCGAGGTGGCTTGTCACACGCCGATAGGTAAAGATCGTCGCGGCCCGGTGGCGGAAGCGTCTACGCGAGGGCGGTGCAACGCTCTTCATCCTGGTTCAAATCCAGGCCGGGTCTCCACGCTTCGCCCCTGCGGGGCTACGCGTGGCGCAGCCACGCCAGGCCCGAAGGGGCGTAGCGTGTCCGGCGTAGCTGTAGCGAAGCGAAAGCGAAGACGGACGGGATCTCAGCTGTCTGCGCGCAACCCGCTCAACTTCAATCCACTTCGACCGTCTCGCACTCGGGCAGCAGCTGTAGCCGGTCGGCATCCTTGGCTGCGGAGCTGAGGACAGCATCGAGCAGCCCCGGAAAGCGCACGTCCAGATCCTCGCGGCGGAGCCGCATGAAGCGGTTGGTGCCAGCCACGCGCGTCAGCATCAGGCCGCATTCGCGCAGCTTGGCGAAATGGTAGGCGAGGTTGGATTTGCCGGCGAGGCCGCTGAAGTCGCCACAGCAGAGCTCGCTGCTGACACGTTCCTGCTGGGCGAGCTGATAGACGATGGCCAACCGGATCGGATCACTCAGGCAATCCAGAACCATCGGCAGCTCGATCTGCTCGCGGGTGGGATGAAGAGGCGTGCGGCTCATGGTTCGGAATCATAGCAAACTGGCCGCGATGTTCAATAGTTCTTGAACCAATTGACTTCTCAGCCATCGCGTTCAATAGTTCAAAAAACGTTGAACATGGGATATTGTCCAATGAGCGTGTTCTGGCTGGCTCTCGCGGCCTTCGCGATTGGTACCGAAGGCTTTGTCATTGCAGGGCTTTTGCCGTCGATCGCCGCCGATCTTTCGATTTCCGTCCCGGCCGCCGGCCAATTGGTCACCGCCTACGCCCTCACCTATGCGGTGGGTTCGCCGATCCTGGCGGTGACACTGAACAATATCGACCGGCGCACCGTGCTGGCCCTGGCGCTATCGACCTTCATCGCCGGAAATCTCGTCGCGACGCTGGCTTCCAGCTACGCCCTGCTGCTGGCCTCCCGCATGCTGATGGCGCTGGGCTCCGGACTGTGCATGCCGACGGCGCTCGCCGTATCGGTGGCCGTCGCCGCGCCCGAACGGCGCGGCCGCGCGGTGGCGCTGGTCACCTCGGGCCTCACGGTTGCGACCGTGATCGGCGTCCCGCTCGGCAATCTCGTCGGCAGCCTGCTCGGCTGGCGCGCGACCTTTGCCATGGTGGCGCTGATCGGCGCGGTTGCGCTTGCCGGCCTGCTGCTTGGCCTGCCCCGTGGCCTGCCGCGCAACACCGCCTCGCTCAGCGAACGGCTGGCGGTGGCGCGTCACAGCAATGTCGTGATCGCGCTTCTGATCACCATCTTATGGGCGCTCGGCGGCTTCACCGTGTTCACCTATTTCGCAGTCCCGTTGCGCGGCCTCGGCTTCGACGCCGCGCAGATCAGCCTCGCACTGCTGGTGTTTGGCGGCGCCGCCGCCATCGGGAACATGCTGGGCGGCGTCCTGGCCGACCGGCTTGGGACGCTCGCCACCGCAGGTCTCGGGCTCGCCGGCATGGCGAGCGCCCTGATCCTGCATTCGCTGGTCCTGAAGTTGATGCCGGGACAGGCGCATTATGCGGTGCTGGGCGCGATCTTCCTCTGGGGCATCTCGGGCTGGGCGTTCTATCCGGCTCAGATCGCCAGCATCATCCGGATCGAGCCGCAGGCCTCGATGATCGCACTCTCGCTCAACGCCTCCGCCATGTATCTCGGCTTCGCCATCGGCGGGGCCCTGGGTGGCGCGGTGCTGGCCACCCTCTCGCCGACCGACCTTGGCTGGATCGGCGGATCGAGCGTTGCGGCCTCGCTGCTGGTGCATCTCGCCCGTGGCTGGCAGGCACGTCCAAAACCCGTCAAAATTGCCGGTTGATGGGCGTTTTTCGGGGTTTCGCCGCCCCGAAAACTGGTCTAAGACCCACCCGCGCGCGAGGGGAGACCCCGCGCTCTCGGCTCAAGGGGACGCGCGGCAAGCGCGCCCTTTTTTTGTGCCCAAATTCCACTTCGGCGAGAGTTGATGCCCAAACGTACAGACATCACCACCATCCTGATCATCGGCGCCGGTCCCATCGTGATCGGCCAGGCCTGCGAGTTCGACTATTCGGGCACGCAAGCGGTGAAGACGTTGAAGGAAGAGGGCTATCGCATCGTCCTCGTCAATTCCAACCCGGCCACCATCATGACCGACCCGGAATTGGCCGACGCCACCTATATCGAGCCGATCACGCCCGAGATCGTCGCCAAGATCATCGAGAAGGAACGTCACGTCATTCCCGGCGGCTTCGCGCTGCTGCCGACCATGGGCGGACAGACCGCGCTGAACTGCGCGCTGTCGCTGCGCCGGCAGGGCACGCTGGAGAAGTTCGACGTCGAGATGATCGGCGCGACCGCGGATGCGATCGACAAGGCGGAAGACCGTCAGCTGTTCCGCGAGGCCATGACCAAGATCGGGCTTGAGACGCCAAAGTCGCGGCTCGCCAACGCGTCCGAGTTGAAGAAGTCCTTCCGCGACAAGCACCGGGCCGAACGCGAGAAGCTGTCGGGTGCCGCCCTCGAGGAACACGAACGGCAATGGGTGCTCGGCGAAAGCGACCGCCGCAAGCGCTACCAGGAATATGCGCTCGGCCAGGCGCTGATGGCGTTGTCCGAGATCGGCCTGCCCGCGATCATCCGTCCCTCCTTCACGATGGGCGGCACCGGCGGCGGCATCGCCTACAACAAGGAAGAGTTCCTCGACATCATCGAGCGCGGCCTGGATGCGTCTCCCACCAACGAAGTGCTGATCGAAGAATCCGTGCTCGGCTGGAAAGAGTACGAGATGGAGGTCGTGCGCGACAAGAAAGACAATTGCATCATCGTCTGCTCGATCGAGAACCTCGATCCGATGGGCGTGCACACGGGCGACTCCATCACGGTCGCGCCGGCGCTGACGCTGACCGACAAGGAATATCAGATCATGCGCGACGCCTCGCTGGCGGTGTTGCGCGAGATCGGCGTCGAGACCGGCGGCTCCAACGTGCAGTTCGGCGTCAATCCCGAAGACGGCCGCATGGTCGTGATCGAGATGAACCCGCGCGTGTCGCGGTCGTCCGCACTGGCCTCGAAGGCCACCGGCTTCCCGATCGCCAAGGTCGCCGCCAAGCTCGCGGTCGGCTACACGCTGGACGAGATCGCCAACGACATCACCGGCGGCGCGACGCCGGCCTCGTTCGAGCCGACCATCGACTACGTCGTCACCAAGATTCCGCGCTTCGCCTTCGAGAAATTCCCCGGCGCATCGACCACGCTGACCACGTCGATGAAGTCGGTCGGCGAAGTGATGGCGATCGGCCGTACCTTCCAGGAGAGCCTGCAGAAGGCACTGCGCGGACTCGAGACCGGCCTGACCGGGCTCGACGAGATCGAGATCGAGGGGCTGGGCCAACACGACGACAAGAACGCGATCCGCGCCGCGCTCGGCACGCCGACGCCGAACCGTATCCTTCAGGTCGCCCAGGCGATGCGGCTCGGCTGGACCAACGAGGAGATATTCAACTCCTGCAAGATCGATCCGTGGTTCCTCAGCGAGATGCGCGGCATCGTCGACATGGAAGAGAAGGTCCGCAAGAACGGCCTGCCCGGCAACGCCTTCGGCATGCGCTCGCTCAAGACCATGGGCTTCTCGGACGCGCGGCTTGCCGTGCTGGTGGCGTCGACGGAGGCCGAGGTGACAGCCAAGCGCCACGCGCTCGACGTCCGCCCGATGTACAAGCGCATCGACACTTGCGCGGCCGAGTTCGCCTCGCCCACCGCCTATATGTATTCGACCTATGAGGCGCCGTTCGCGGGCGCACCGGCGGACGAGAGCGCGCCGTCTGACAAGAAGAAGGTCATCATCCTCGGTGGCGGACCGAACCGCATCGGCCAGGGCATCGAGTTCGACTATTGCTGCTGTCACGCCTGCTTCGCGCTGCATGACGCCGGCTATGAATCCATCATGGTCAACTGCAACCCCGAGACGGTGTCGACCGACTACGACACCGCCGACCGGCTCTATTTCGAGCCGCTCACCGCCGAGGACGTGCTGGAGATCATCGCGAAGGAGCGCACGAACGGCACGCTGCACGGCGTGATCGTGCAGTTCGGCGGCCAGACCCCGCTGAAGCTGGCGCGTGCGCTGGAAGCCGCCGAAGTGCCGATCCTCGGCACCTCGCCCGACGCCATCGACCTTGCCGAAGACCGCGACCGCTTCAAGCGCGTGCTCGACAAGCTCCGGCTGAAGCAGCCGAAGAACGGCATCGCCTATTCGGTCGAGCAGGCGCGCCTGGTCGCAACCGATCTCGGCCTGCCGCTGGTGGTGCGCCCGTCCTACGTGCTCGGCGGCCGCGCGATGCAGATCATCCGCGAGGAGAACCAGCTCAGCGACTATCTGCTCGGCACGCTGCCGGAGCTGGTGCCGGCCGACGTCAAGGCGCGCTACCCGAACGACAAGACCGGGCAGATCAACACCGTGCTCGGCAAGAACCCGCTGCTGTTCGACCGCTATCTGTCCGATGCGACGGAGATCGACGTCGACTGCCTCTGCGACGGCAAGGACACCTTCATCGTCGGCATCATGGAGCACATCGAGGAAGCCGGCATCCATTCCGGCGACAGCGCCTGCTCGCTGCCGCCGCACTCGCTCGATGCCAGGATGATTGAGGAGCTGGAGCGGCAGACGCGCGAGCTGGCGCTCGGCCTCGACGTCGTCGGCCTGATGAATGTGCAATACGCGATCAAGGACGGCGAGATCTACGTGCTCGAAGTCAACCCGCGCGCCTCGCGCACGGTGCCCTTCGTCGCCAAGGTGGTCGGCACGCCGGTCGCCAAGATCGCGGCGCGCATCATGGCCGGCGAGAAGCTCGCCGACTTCAAGCTGAAGAAGGCGGACTTCAAGCATGTCGGCGTGAAGGAATCGGTGTTTCCGTTCGCCCGCTTCCCCGGCGTCGACACGGTGCTCGGCCCCGAGATGCGCTCGACCGGCGAGGTCATGGGCATCGACAGCTCCTTCGCGGTGGCATTTGCCAAGAGTCAGCTCGGCGGCGGCACGCGGGTGCCGCGCAAGGGCACGGTGTTCGTCTCAGTTCGCGAGAGCGACAAGACGCGCATCGCCGAGGCCGTTCGCGAATTGCATTCGCTCGGCTTCAAGGTGCTGGCGACATCGGGCACGGCGCGCTTCCTGACCGATCAGGGCATCCCGACCGAGAAGGTCAACAAGGTGCTTGAGGGACGGCCGCACATCGTCGATGCCATCACCAATGGCGACGTCCAGCTCGTCCTCAACACCACCGAAGGCCCGCAGGCCCTCGCCGACAGCCGTTCGCTGCGGCGCGCGGCCCTCTTGCATAAAGTGCCGTATTACACCACTCTTTCCGGGGCCGTGGCGGCCGCGCAGGGCATCCGCGCCTATCTGGGCGGGGACCTTGAGGTTCGGACCCTGCAGAGCTACTTTTCGGAAACCTGATCGCTAGTGGCGGCTAGGCTGCCGGTAAGTAATTGGCAATGAAGCCACAATGGCCGGAGGAACTGTCCGGGCATTGTGGTTGTTCTGTTCCGGCGCCAGACCCACATAACGCTCCGGCGGCGGCGTGTTCAGCCCCCCGGACATACTGACGAATCAAGGTTGCCGCGCCCTCTGTTTTCGTGGGGCGCGCGATCGAAGGACGAGAGAAGAGATGGAAAAGGTTCCGATGACAGCGGGCGGCTTTGCCGCGCTCGGGGAAGAATTGAAGAAGCGCCAGTCCGAGGACCGTCCGCGCATCATCGAGCATATTGCGGAAGCGCGCTCGCACGGCGACCTGTCGGAAAACGCGGAATATCATGCCGCGAAGGAAGAGCAGTCCCACAATGAAGGCCGCATCGCCGAGCTCGAGGACAAGCTCGCGCGCGCCGACATCATCGATATTTCCAAGCTGTCCGGCGACACCATCAAGTTCGGCGCCACCGTGACGCTGGTCGACGAGGACACCGAGAAGAAGACGGTGTGGCAGATCGTCGGCGAGGTCGAGGCCGACGCCAAGAAGGGCCGCATCTCCATCACCTCGCCGCTCGCGCGCGCGCTGATCGGCAAGAAGAAGGGTTCGACCGTCGAGGTCAACGCCCCCGGCGGCGCCAAGGCGTATGAGATCACCAAGGTGGAGTGGCGGTAAGGATTTGCCGCCGGGCGTGATGATGTTTCGAAAAGGCCGCGCACTGCGCGGCCTTTTTGTTTCGGGGTATTGCCGAGTGCCGTGTGCCTCCCCGCAAGAACCGGGAGAGGGAGAAGGCTTACCTTCTTCCCTTCACATCAAGCGGCACCGCCGCCTCGTATTTCGAATTATGCAGCACCAGCGACGTCCGCACGTTACGCACATGGGGCGCGGCGGTGAGGTGCGTGACGAAATCCTGGAAGGTGGCCATGTCCGGCGCGACGCATTTCAGGATGAAATCGACCTCGCCCGACAGCATCCAGCATTCCCGCACCAGGGGCTCGGCGCGGACGAACTCCTCGAAGGCGCGCAAATCCGCCTCGGCCTGGCTGGACAGGTGCACGGCGGCGAACACAGTGACGTCGAAGCCGAGCTTGCGGGCGTCGAGCAGGCCACGATAGCCGTGGATATAGCCCTCCTCCTCCAGCGCGCGAACGCGGCGGAGGCAAGGTGGCGGCGAGATGCCGACGCGCTTGGCCAGCTCGACATTCGTGATTCGACCGTCGGCCTGGACCTCGGTGAGAATTTTCAGGTCGATCTCGTCTAGGTTCCGCGACACGTGATTGGAACTCCTGGCCTTTGCGGTTGTATTGGTGGATTTGACGCAATCCTCATAGCCAGTCCGCAGCAATTGCGCAATTTTATTGCGCGTGCAGCGCAATCGACTTTTGTTCCCTGTTGGAAAAATCCGCCGACAGGGAATGCAATTCTTGCATAGCTCACCAGAAGGCTTAGATTAGCTCTGATATTTCAGCGCTTCCGCGAGGCCTCCCGGCACGTTCCGCACCCGCGCTGCAGATCCCCCGTGAAAGGCGTCCGTCAAAATGTCTGCCACTGTTCATGCAAAGGTCGTCATTATTGGCTCCGGCCCCGCTGGCTACACGGCGGCGATCTACGCCGCGCGCGCAATGCTCGAGCCGATCCTGATCCAGGGGATCCAGGCGGGCGGCCAGCTCACCATCACCACCGACGTCGAGAACTATCCGGGCTTCGCCGACGTGATCCAGGGCCCCTGGCTGATGGAGCAGATGGAGAAGCAGGCGGTCCATGTCGGCACCAAGATCGTCTCCGACCTGGTCACCAAGCTGGAGACGACGCAGCGGCCGTTCCGCCTCACCTGCGACAGCGGCGACGTCTATCTCGCCGAGGCCGTCATCCTCGCCACCGGCGCGCAAGCGCGCTGGCTCGGGCTGCCGTCGGAAACGAAATTCCAGGGCGGCGGCGTGTCGGCCTGCGCCACCTGCGACGGCTTCTTCTACCGCAACAAGGAAGTCGTGGTGGTCGGCGGCGGCAATACCGCGGTCGAGGAAGCCCTGTACCTCACCAACCATGCCTCGCAGGTCACCATCGTGCATCGTCGCGATCACTTCCGCGCCGAGCGCATCCTGCAGGAGCGCCTGTTCAAGCACCCGAAGATCAAGGTGGTCTGGGACTCCGCGGTCGACGAGATCTGCGGCACCGAGAACCCGAACAAGGTCACCCATGTGCGACTGAAGAACGTCAAGACCGGTGCCTTGACCGATGTGCGGACCGACGGTGTCTTCATCGCCATCGGCCACGCGCCGGCGACCGAGCTCGTGAAGGACCAAGTCAAGCTGAAACGGTCGGGCTATGTCGAGGTCGCCCCTAACTCGACCGCCACCTCGGTGCCCGGCCTGTTCGCCGCCGGCGACGTCGCCGACGAGACCTATCGCCAGGCCGTGACGGCCGCCGGCCTCGGTTGCATGGCAGCTCTCGAAGCCGAACGTTTCCTGGCCCTGCGCGCCAGCGAGCGCGCTGCAGCGGAATAAAGATCATGCCTCGAACACGCGACGGATTTACGGATATGGATTGGGACAAGCTGAAGGTGTTTCACGCGGCGGCGGAAGCGGGCAGCTTCACGCATGCGGGCGAGCAGCTCGGCCTGTCGCAATCGGCGGTGTCCCGCCAGGTCTCGGCGCTGGAGCAGGAGCTCTCGGTCTCGCTGTTCCACCGCCACGCCCGCGGCCTGATCCTCACCGAGCAGGGCGACCTGCTGTTCCGCACCGCGCATGACGTGTTCATGCAGCTGCAGGCGGCGCGCGCCAAGCTGACCGACAGCCGCGAGCGGCCGAGCGGCGACCTCAAGATCACCACCACGCCCGGCGTCGGCATCAACTGGCTGATCCCGCGGCTCGGCGAGTTCACGGCGCTCTATCCGGAGATCCGGATCTCGCTGATCGTCACCGACGAGGAGCTCGACCTGTCGATGCGCGAAGCGGACGTCGCGATCCGCACCCGCAAGCCGACGCAGCCGGATCTCATTCAGCGCAAGCTGTTCGCGATGGGCTTCCACGCCTATTGCTCGCCTGACTACATCAAGCGCTTCGGCACGCCGCGCACGCTCGAGGAGCTCGACTCCCACCGCATCATCACGCTCTCCGACGGCAACTTCGCGCCGCATCTTCAGAACCGCAACTGGCTGGTCGAAGCCGGCCGCAACGGCTCTGGTCCGCGCGAGGCCTATTTCAGAGTGAACAACATCCTCGGTCTTGTCCGCGCCTGTCAGCAGGGCCTCGGCATCGCGGCGCTGCCGGACTATCTGATCGAGGAACAGAGCCGCCTGGTGCAGCTGTTCGGCGAATCGGATTCGATCCAGCTCGACACGTATTTCGTCTATCCCGAGGAGTTGAAGACGGTCGCACGCGTGCAGGTGTTCCGCGACTTCGTGGTGAGCAAGGCGCAGCGCTGGCCTTCCTGATTTCCGCATGTCTGACATGCGGCCTCGGCTGTTGCTGCATGGCGCTCGCCAAGCTCATACTGCTTGCACGCTGAGCCTTCGCGTTGCGCATTTGTCCCCCTCCTCCAGTGGCGCGGGAGTTCAGTAATCCCTCTTGGAAGGTGATTGTGTCGGCCTCACGTGGCCAATACCTTAAGCCGGGCTCGCTTGAGCCCGGCTTTTTTTCTGTCCCATTCGGGTATCGCGCTCCGCGTGTATTGACAGTTCCACGCACACCCCGCATCATTTGCGAATGATCACGAAGTCGTGCGCAATCTCGTTCAAGGCAGTCGCCTCGAAAAAAGGGCCCCATGCGGGGACCTCGGATTTTTGCGCGCGCTAACACGGCTTCGTCATCGCAAGCAAATCCCGAAAACCCCGCCGCCTGGACGGGGTTTTTTCATGTGCCCTCCGTCTCAGGTTTTTTTCCCGAGAAGGAGATGGAAAATGACCGGTCTACAAGATCATCTGCACGGACTCTGGCTGCCGCTGGTGACGCCGTTTCGCGACGGCGCTCTCGACGAGAGGTCGCTGCGGCGGCTGACGCGACATTACAGCGGACAGGCCGTCGACGGCTTCATCCTGGGGGCGACCTCGGGCGAAGGCATGACGCTGCGCGAGGCCGAGCTCGAACGCCTCGTCGCCATCGTTCGCGACGAGATGGCGGCGGGGCGCCGCAGCATTCCGATCTGCCTCGGATTGTCAGGCGCGGACACCTCGCGGCTGAAGGAGCACCTCGACGAGACCGCCGACTGGCCGATCGACGGTTATCTGATCGCGAGCCCCTATTATGTGCGGCCCTCGCAGCGCGGGCTGCTGGCTCATTTCGAAGCCCTTGCCGATCACGCCGCGTGGCCGATCGCGCTCTACAACATCCCCTATCGCACCTCGGTCAACATCACCAACCAGACGCTGCTGCGGCTCGCCGAACATCGGAACATCGTCGGGCTGAAGGATTGCGGCGCGAGCCGCGAACAATCCATCGCGCTGCTGCGCGACAGGCCGAAGGACTTTCGCGTGCTCACCGGCGAGGACGCGAACTATTTTGAGGCGCTCACCGACGGCGCCGACGGCGGCATCGTGCTGTCCGCCCATGTCGAGACCGCGACGTTTGCTTCCGTGTATGCCGAGGTGAAGCGAGGCAACCACGACGCGGCGCAGGCGCGCTGGCACGAGGTCGCCGAGCTGACGCGCCTGTTGTTCACCGAGCCGAGCCCGGCGCCGGCGAAGTACTGGCTGTGGCGGTGCGGCCTCATCGACAGCCCCGAAGTGCGCCTGCCGATGGTCGAAGTGAGCAGCGAGCTCGCCGCCCAGATCGACCGCGAGATCGAGCGACGGATCAAAGTCGCCGCGTAGCGCCACCGCTTCCTCTCTTCACACGCACGCCGCCCCCCTTCTCCCGGCGCGGGAGAGGGAAGGCAGCGTCGTGTCCACTCGACACCATCTCAATCCGGAAAAAGAGATCGACCTATGGACATTCGTCAATGGCGCGAAGCGCTGAAGGCGGCATGGCAACGCGTTTCATATGCGAGCGAGTTATCCGACTGGCTGCGGCGCGATATCGGATTGACCGCGGATGAGGTGAAATCGCGCGCGGACTACATCGACGAGATCAGAAGGAAATACAGCGACTGGGTCTAGCGGTGGCGCGAGTCCTTCACCCTCCCCTGGAGGGGGAGGGTCGATCGCGCGCAGCGCGAGCGGGGTGGGGTGATCTCTCCGCTCGGGCACCGTTCGATGCGGCGAGACTGTCACCCCACCCCGCTACGCATTTCGCTTCGCGCAATGCCTAGCGACCCTCCCCCTCCAGGGGAGGGTAAGAACGGGCCCCGTGGTTAAACCGCGCGCGAACGCGCGCACCGCGCCGGCATGGTTAATCCGTGGTAGCACCTGTGTTCGAATGCGCCCGAAATTGCGACCCGGAATGTTAAAACATCGCGGCTATCACTGGCGCCCATAAGCGAAGAAATCGCGGGGGCGTTTCGTGAATACCCAGAATGAAGTGGCGTCGCATTACGACGCCGGACAGCAGAGCTTTACCACCGAGGACATTCTCTGGGCCGCCGTCATCTGGTCGGTGATCCTGACGCTGTCGCCGGTCATCGTGTTCTACATGCTGATGGTGGCGTAGCTCGTCTCCACCGGACCAAAACGCAAAACGCGCGGACTTCCGCGCGCTTTCCGTCCGGGGAATGATTAATGAAAATTATGCCGCCTGCTTGTGCATTGCGCCGGATGCCGACGCCGTGCCGCGAATAGCCTTCACTGAACGCTCGATCGCCGCCCACAGCCTTGCGATTTCCTGGGCCGCACGGCTCTCGGCCTGATACTCGCGCGCGCCCTCGCCGTGGCTGAGCGCCATCAGCAAATCCGAACGGTTGGTGATCTGGCCGCCCCACACCGGCGCGCGGAATTTCGCCAGAGCCTCGCGGGCGATGGTGACGATCGGGCTTTCGGACTCGTCGCGGCGCGCCGGCGCACCGTTGAGCACGACCGCGTAGGGCTTGCGCGCCGCGCGGCACATCTGGATCGTTTCCTGCACCGCGTTGACGTCGAACACGCCGGGGCGCGCCGGAATGACCACCATGGTCGCGTTCTTGATCGCGTCGTCGACGACGGCCGACAGATTCGGCGGCGTGTCGATCAACACCCATTCATAACCGTCGCGCTTAGCAGCGGAGACGATGCCGCTGACCGAGTTCACCGCAGCCTTGATCGGCGGCTCGTTGGTGCCGCGCAGCTTGTGCCACAGCGTGAGCGAGCCCTGCGGATCCGCGTCCACCAGCATGACCTGCTTGCTCGCCTTGATCTGCGCGGCAAGATGTGCGGCGAGGGTACTCTTGCCCGAGCCGCCTTTACGCGATGCAAAAACAATAACGTTCATACCCTTGGCCTCCAGATTGACCCCAGGTCACGAAAATGAATCACCGCGCTGATTCGGGAAAGAAAAATTTATCGGCAGTTGCCTCAGAGCCACGAAATAACAAGACGTGTTGGCTTTTGAGTCACACTGCTTCGCGCGACCAGGATACCAATCGCAACGAAACGCCCTTCACGCCGGCAATCCCACGCTTTTCGGCGCCAACGCGGGAAATACGGAATGCAACCTCGCCGCGCAAACCCTCTCGCGACTCTTTTCCGTCGAACGCGCTGGTAATTGTCGCAGGCGTCCGCACGCGGAGGCGAACAAAAGGAGTCCGGGGGCTGGCGCGCAGCTGATGCCGGCAACGCCCATGCAGGACACGTCGACGCGACGGCGCTTCGCGCTGTTGACCTGACATGACGAGCTTCAAGGAAAGAACGCAGGGTCCCGCGCTCAGCTTTCGCTGGATTTCTTCTTCTTGGCCGCCTTCTGCGAAGGCTTGGTGCTCTTCTTGGCCGTCGGCTTGCCGGCGCGGGCCTCGCCCGGCTCGGGTCCCTGGCGGAAGAACACTTTGCACTGCGGCGAGAGCTGCGCCTTCTTCCGGATCATGCAGGCGGTGATGGCATCGACGTTCGGAACGAACTCGCCGCACAGCCGCATCGCATCCGGCGAGCAGGCCTGCTGCTCCTCCTGCGTGTAGGCGAAGCCGGCGCCGGGATGGACCAGGACGGCGAGGGCAAGGCCCGAGATCGCTGCAGCCAAGGATCTTTTAAAACGGAACGCCGGCATCGATGCCCCCAAATGTCGAGTGAGAGGGAATAGTGGGTGAACGGGCGTTCGTTGGCAACGAGGCGTGAAGCGAAAGCTCAGACGTGTGCGGTCTCGGCAACAGGCGGGGGCCGGGCTGCCGGCTACACTCTCAGGTGTCGTCGCCCGGCTTGACCGGGCGCCCCAGTATTCCAGAGACGCCAAACGTTCCACGAGAGGCCGCGGCGTACTGGATCCCCCGCTTTCGCGGGGGATGACAGTTGCGGGTGGGGAAGGGCTCCGCGCTACACCGCTTTCCCCTTTGTCGATACTGGCCAGATCGGCCCTCAACCCGAGCCCCACCGCCCCCTTCCAACAAAAAATGCGAAAACAACCCCATGCACAGTAGGCCGGGTCTTGATATCCCTCGCAAAATCCACCTCTACGGATTTTTCGAAATCGTTTTGACTCGTCGGGCAAAACAGGGGCATAATGGCACGATCGAGGATGTGGGGTGGTCGTGTGATGTCCCCGTGAGATGAGGGGCGCATGGCCACAGTGTTGATTGTCGCGCCGGTGTTCGCCCTGATCGCGGCCGGCTATGCGTCGGTGCTGTTTCGCTTCGTCTCCGAGACCGCGCACAAGGGCATCTCCGAATTCGCCTTCAGCATCGCGATCCCGGCGCTGCTGTTCCGAACCATCGTCGTGTCGGAATTCCCCGATGTCAGCCCCTGGCGGATGTGGGGCGCCTATTACGGCGCGCTCGCCATCACCTGGATCGCGGCGCTGGCGATCTCGGCATGCTTGCGCGAACGGCGCGAGGACCGCGAGGACGGCGTCGTGTTCGCGATCGGCTCGGTCTACGGCAACATCGTGATGCTCGGCATTCCGCTCGTGCTCTCGGCGCTCGGCAACGAGGCCGCGGGCCCGATGTCGCTGATCCTGTCGGTGAACACGCCGCTGCTCTGGCTCTGCGGCATCCTGCAGATGGAGCTCGTCAGCCGCAAGCGGACAGGCTCGGTCCTGTCGGTCATCCGCCCCGTGCTCGCGGATCTCGCGCGCAATCCGCTGATGCTGGCGATCGGTTTTGGCGTGATCTGGCGTTTTACGGGACTCGGCCTCAACCCCGTCGTCGACCGCACCATCGAGCTGCTCGCGCAGGCGGGATCGCCGGCGGCGCTGATCGCGCTCGGCATCAACCTGTTTCGGTTCGAGGTGAAGGGCGAGATGTTGAGCGTCGTGGTGATGAGCGCGCTGAAGCTGCTGGCGATGCCGGCGGCGGCGTTCGTGCTGGCCAAGTTGCTCGGTTTGCCTCCGGTCGCAGCCGGCGTCATCGTGCTGTTCGCGGCGATGCCGACAGGCGCCAACGCCTACATCTTCGCGGCGCAGTATCAGCGGCTGGTGAACCCGGTGTCAGGCGCGGTGGCGCTGGGGACGCTGCTGGCGGCGGTGACGTTGCCGGTCGTGGTGATGGTGGTGGCGGGGGCGAGGTAGCCGCACGAGCGGTCACGCGGTCATCCCGGTTGATCCGTGCGAGGAGCTGACCTCCGCAAGCGCAGGATCAAACGTATCGCCAGCCAGAGCATCAGAACGACGAGCACGAAGGCGGCAACCGGCGCAGCCAGGGCAAGAAGCGATACGAGGAGTGCACCTCCCAATTCGGCGGTCGCGACGGTCGAGTTGCCGAGGCCAGCCGTCAGGACCGTCGATTTGGCCCGCACGGCCGCGGTGACGCCATGCACGATGCCGGCCGCGCCGCCACCCGCGACGATGGCAGCCGTCCATTTCATCATCGGTGGAAGATCTGCCATGGTCGCCGCCGACAGGATGGCTCCGGCGATCACGGCGACCGGCGCGGCGATGACATCGAGCAAATTGTCCACGCCGGGAATGAAATACGCACCCACCTCCAGGAGGGCGGCCACGCCTAGCATCAGCATTGCAGCAGGTGTTCCAAGCCACGCGAAACCGTCGCCCAAAGGAAGCGAACCCGAATAAGCGGCCACGCTGGCAACCAGCATCGGCAGGAACACCCGGACGCCCGTTGCGGCCGCAAGACCGACACCGAGCGCAATCGACAACGCGAGATCGGAGTTCGACATGAGATCCCCAACGATTGTTGCGCTCGAATTTCCTCGGGAAGGCTAGGCGCGATGCGGCCGAGGTCATTGGGATGAGAACGGCCATCGACGCAGATTGCAATGCGCAATCAGGCTACATCGCGGAGGATGAGCAAACCAAGCCAGAAATGTTGACGCAGCCGATCACTCCGCGCATTTCTTCCGCTTCGAGATCAAAGACGAGCAGCACCGCAGTGATGGGCGCGCTCAAGCTTCTGGCGACGCCCGGTGGGCTTTGATTAGCGCTGCGGATTGGGGCCGCCCAGTGAGACCGATCGTAACGGAAGCTCGGCCCGACAGATCGAGGTGCATGATCACCCTGATTTACATGCCCGTCAGGCTATGAGCCTGACGATTGCCCAAAGGATTATTCAACACGCTGACCCGCGCGCCAGGCCATCTCCCAGAAGTCTGCCTCGAGCCGGGTGGCTTCCTTGAAGATCGCAATCAGCTCGGCCTCGCGGGCCGGCGTGGCGTAGAGATCGGCGAGATGCTCCAAGTGCGCCCGCGCTTTGGCAGCGACCTCCTGGTACGGCACGCTGGCGTACTCGGCGATCCAGACGCGATAGGCGTTCGCCGCAGCGTCGGCATCGGGTCGCGAGGCGAGCCGCGTTGCGATCTCAGCGTACCCGATCACGCAGGGAGCAAGCGCCACCTTGAGTGCCAGCAGATCGCCGCGCATTCCCGCGTCGAGCACGTAACGTGTATAGGCCAGCATCTCGACTGCCGGAGGGGTTTGTTCAAGATCGGTCGGGGATAGACCCCAATCGGCACAGAGCTTTACATGCAGGTTCATCTCGACATCGAGGATGGCCGAAAGGCCGGCCGCGGCTTCACGCATGTCGGCAAGCCTGGGCGACTTGTAGACCGCGAGCGCGTAGGCGCGAGCAAACTCGATGAGGAACAGGTAGTCCTGAACGAGGTAGTGACGAAACGCCGCTTCGGGGAGCGAGCCGTCTGCCAATCCGTTCGTGAAGGGATGTTCGGTGTAGGCCCGCCACTCAACGGATGCTTCTGTCTTGAGACGCTCGAAGAAACTCACGATCTTTTCCGCCTGGCTTGTTTTTCCACGAACATCTTTGGCTCGCTACCGATATCGCATTGCGACTCGCGGTACTACGGTGACAACGCACAAAACCGGCTTTGAGCGTTGCGGATAGGGCCCTCCCCGCGCCGAAAGTTTGGTGCACTGTCACCGCAACTCTAGAGAGCACCTGACCTCACAAGATAAGCCTCATGCGCCTTCATCGCCTCCAAGATACGACTTGATAGTTCACCGAATCTCTCGTCGATAAACTCAAGTGGCCCCTCCCCCAAATGTCTGAAGTAGTCCCGCACGGCTTCTGTAGCGAGATGAGCGATAGTCTGCGCGATTTGAGGCCTTGGATTGCGCCATTCAAAGCTTGGAGCGAAGGTTCCTTCGTCGTGATCCGTGTCTAACTGAAATTCGAGGAGGTCCATCCAATTGCCATGAACCGACGCGGATGGGCCGCGGAACGCGCCAAGATAGCTCTCTCCCAGCCCAACAGCTTCGGCTCGTTCAAATATATTCTTATCAGCCCACTCCTTGGGACGAGATGCCGAAGCGTCCTCAATACGCACACCAGAAGCGTTCGCTACCTTTGCAATCGAATTGAGCATTCTGGTTTCGACAGGAAGAATTTTGCCTTCGCGAGCTGCAATGCGCTCTTCGATCTTATCCTGAAGCCTTCGCTCGTTCCGCATCGAATAAGCAACGTAGGAATGGAAGACGGTTGGGTCACCCGCATGTTTTAGCAGGAACCGCAAATTGACGATGCATTCAAACGTGAGACGACCAATAATGAATGTTATCTCTCGCCGACGTTGGCAGATCTGATCCAAGAGCGCCGAAATAAGCTTGTAGAGGCGCACGACGTGGCCACCGAGAACAGCTTCATTTCGGCTCCAACGTCCTCCATGTGGCAATAGGTTAGCTGCCACGCAGATGAACGAACCGACTTCAATGAGGAGTTCAACTGAAAGACCATTAAAGTCGTCCTCAGATGTGAATGTGTTGGTGCGGCTAGCGGAGACGTCTGTGGTCCGGATGCTATCGAACGCAGCAATGAATGCTCCGGCGTTGTCGTTAGGGTCATCGCTAGGCACGCTTGTGCGCCCCGATCATCTAAAGCCCCACTTTAGTAGGCAGTGGTAGCGTCTTCATCTCGCGCATGGCTTCAAGGAGCTGCATCGTGGCATCCGCGTCGAGGGTGTCACCCTTATATCGGACCTCGAAGAGACCCTGCAGGTTCGAAGGTAGCTTCACGCCGTCGCGCACCAACAGGACGAAGCGGCGACCATAGAAGGCCATGGCAGCGCCGATCTCGATGAGGACGTTCGGGTTGATGATGACGTGCTCGTTGCTGTCATCGTCTTTAAGTATCCGCTCTGCATCGACGTGGATGATCGCGGCACCGGACATGCGCATATCGTCCATCACCTTATCCGGCACTGGTTTGGAGACGGAGGTGCGTTCTACCGACACGATAGGCTCAAGCTCGCCATACTCCAACATGCGCTTGATGGGATCGACAAAAGTCTTGTCCTTGCCGTGGGTGACGAACACCTTCCGCCTTCGTGCATCGTCGGCCACCGCCGCAACCATAGTTGCGTTGTGCGAAACGTCGCTGTTGGGCGTCGTGAGAGGGGCAAGGGTGGAAAGCGAAGGTGGCAACACCGCCGTTGGTGGCGCCGGTGCAGCTGGCTCTGCTGGCTCATCTTGTTGTTGGGGCCCAGCATCATCAAGCGCGCCCGGCTGTTCCTGGTTCGCTGGTGTAGCTATTGCTACGTCGCCAAGAAAAACATAGGTCTTGTCCTTGCCAACCTGTAGGAAACCAGCTGCGTTTGCACTTTCCTGCAGGCGGTCGAGCACTTCGGTGCACTTCTCTCGAGGGACACCAAGCTCTTCCAGCACGTTAACGGCAATGTCTGCGCGCGGGAACGCGTGCTTATCATACCTCTCAAGGAATTCCTTGAAGACGCGTGGGCGAAGGACCGCCTCGCGCCGAGCTGCGGCGTCTTGCTCTTCGGATGTCGGACGCAGGATGCTTCTCGCGAGAGGCGTCAAGGAAATGGTTTGGGCCTGAGCACCACCCTCAATAAGCCCGAAAGCCATGCTAGCTCCCGGTAGCACTCGCAATTGCGAACCGCCTGGATCGACCTTGAGGGCTAGTGCGACCTGTAGTGGGGCCGTGGCCCTTCCACCGAAGTTCTCGTCAATTGCTTTCGGAATGCGGAGCGCGTCAGCAAGAGACGCATTCGGAACGTCCGTTTGCTTAAGGTAGGATCGCTTGGGTGCGGTCTTCGTTGTCTTCGCGGCATTCTTTTTCGTTGTCTTCGCGCGAGGCATGCGGGTCCCCCTATCTACCCATGGTCGCATGCCATCAGAAAAGAACGCAAGCGGAGTGGCCGACTACACACAAGTGTCTTGGTAGTCGCGGCTTGTAAAAATCCTAAATGGTCGATTGAGCGGTGGACGGGCTTTCGCGGCCATTGGCAGAGGTGAGCAATACTCACCTCTCCCATTCCTGGGAAATGAGACCAGCCAAAATTTGATGATCAGGGGCTTTGCGGCTTTACGGGCTAAGTCATTATCACCGCTGGTACAGTTGGGTGGGCTCGAACCACCGACCTCCTGTTCCACAGACACAGCAAGGACTCCGCCGGTGCTACGCCATTCTCGCCGTTAGCACGAAAATGGCAATCTTATCATCGATTAAGTCCGCCGCGCGCCGCCTTACCTGCGCTGCAATTGGCGCTATAGTGGTAGCTACTTGGTAGCTACAGAGGCGATCGATGGCTGTTTCCAGTGTAACGATCCGCACAGTGCAGGCGCTCAAGCCGGGCGAAACCATTTGGGACGCCGACCACCGCGAAGCTGTGCGGGGCTTTGGCGTTCGGCGCCAACGCGACCGGGCGACCTACGTCCTCAAGTACCGCGTCTTTGGTCGACAGCGCTTCGTCACCATCGGTCCTCACGGCGCCCCTTGGACACCCGAGCTGGCACGCAGGGAGGCCAAGCGGCTTTTGGGCCTCGTTGCCAATGGCAAAGATCCGGCGGACGAGAAAGCTAAGGCGCGCCTGCAGGCGGCCGACACACTCCTGGCAGTCGCGGATCAGTATCTGCGGAACGCGAAACAACGGCTGAAGCCCCGAACCTATTCGGAAATAGAACGCTACTTGCTGGTCGTTTGGAAACCCCTGCACCCGGTTTCGGTGTTCCAGGTCACCCGCCGTCATATCTCGGGTCGTATTGCCGACATCGCATCAGTTCATGGAACGGTCTCCGCGGCCCGCGCCCGGACGGCCGTGTCCTCAATGTTCAACTGGGCAATACGCGAGGGCCTCGACATTCCCGCGAACCCGGTTCTCGGCACTAACCGACCCGCCCAGCCGGGAAGCCGCGAGCGGGTCCTCACGGAGACGGAGCTATCAGCCATCTGGCAGGCCTGTGGTGATGACGACTATGGACGCATTGTGCGTCTGTTGCTGCTCACGGCCCAACGCCGTGATGAAGTAGGCAGCATGCAATGGACCGAACTTGATACTATTTCAGGGCTCTGGACGCTGCCACGCGCCCGGACCAAGAACCATCGCGAGCACTTGCTTCCATTGGTGCCTGCCGCCTTGGCTCTACTCCCGCCCCGCCGAGACGACCGTGACTTCCTCTTCGGTGATGGACCCCGACGCAGCGGTGACCCTTATCGTGGGTTCTCCGGCTGGTCCAAGTCGAAAGCAGCGCTTGATGCGCGCGTCACGGAGACTCTGGGCGCGCCCCTGCCCCATTGGACAGTTCACGACCTTCGGAGATCAGCGTCAACAGTGATGGCCGATCGGCTTGGCGTGTTGCCTCACATCGTGGAGGCGATTCTCAACCACGTCAGCGGGCATCGGGCTGGCGTTGCCGGCGTGTATAACCGCGCTCGGTATGCGACCGAGATGCGCGAGGCGCTTGAACGCTGGGCGGAATACGTTGCGGCCTTGCAAGCCCAGAAGCCGGCGCATGACACGGTGATAGCGGGCGCCCCTCTCTCTCATTCCAGCGTCTCCCATGGGGCTGTTGGAGTCCACTCCTAGTTCACAGAGCTCGCCGACGAGCGGTCGGGGGTTGGATTCCAGGAACGCACCGCCTTACCCCACACCAGCGCAATTTACGATATTTTCTACGGGCGTCCGCCTTAATGGCCGGATCCCATTAAGTGGTAGGTTTAAATCGGAAACCCGCAGCGCCCCCTAGACTGAAACCGATCGGAATTTCTCTGCATTGTAAAGGCTTAGACCGGCAGTCTGCTCTACACCGTATAGCGGACATTGGTGACAACTGCCAACAGGTCGGCTAAGGGCCGATAGTGTTGCAAAAGTCGAGAATCGAACGGCCCTAAAAACCTCGCGAAACCAAAAAGACTTTTGCAACACAATCGGCCAGACTCCGAAATCATGGCCGATCAGACCCGTGTCGGTACTGCCCTCACAGCGGACAGGATCGCTCTGGTCGCTCAGGTCAACTCGGGGCCAGAACCGAAGCCCGCGAAGCGGCCCGTTGCATCTTAGCAATCGACATGCTCTTCCAGCACGGGTGCCCGGTCCATCGCTCCTGGAAGCAATATTTACCACCCGAGCGTTCCCATCGAGGGATGCGCTAGCGCGAGCATGACAATTTCATGACGCGGAATGCGCCGACGGATGTCTGATCCTCATATTCGATATGGGTAGAACTGCAGATCGGTGTTACGCAACGCCGGTGGAGAAGAGCACCTTTGCAGCCTCGATACTTTGACGCTGCAACTGCATCGATACTGACACTCTCTTCCATTACTCGCCGCACTCATGTTGCGGACAATTCCCCAAAGTCGACCCATTCGTGTCTACGAGGACTCAGGCTTGAGCCGATGCACAGCTGGAATATTCGTGTTTGAAGGTGAATTTGATCTCAATGTGAGTAGTGACGGCAGATCTAAACATAGATTAAGGCCGCCGTTCCTCGCCGTCCGGAATGAAGTGGACGGAGGACGCCTCACTGCGGGTCGTCTGCCGTGACGCATCGGGGCGGAATGCATAACCGCCTTCTGGCAACACTGCCGCAAGCGGATCTTGATATGCTGGCGCCAGAGCTACAGAAGGTTGCGCTTGATCAGGATGCCGTCCTCTCGCGGCCGGGTGATCAGATTGAGAATGTCTTCTTTCCTCATAGTGGCGCCATCTCGCTGATGATGGCGGACGGGCAGACGGTTTCCACCGCCGTGGTCGGGCGCGAGGGCGCAATCGGCATTCTTTCCGTGCTAGGGCCATCGCCTTCGGGGGTCACCGCAGTCGTTCGCGCGGCAGGTACCGCGTCGCGAATCCGCGCGTCGCGGTTTCACGCCGTTTTCAACCGAAGCCCAGCGATCCGGCACGCGGTTCAGATCCACGCCAGGACCATGCTGATGAAATTTCAGCTCGGCATGGCCTGCAACGCATTGCATCCGGTCAAAGCTCGCATAGCCCGCTGGTTACTCCATTTTAGCGACCGCATCGACCACGACCTCCTTCCGCTCACCCAAGAGGCCCTATCGCAAATGATTGGTGTCCGACGAACGACGGTGACGGTCTTGATGCACGATCTGCGCGCATCCGGCGCGATCAAATCTCATCGACGAGGTCAAATCGAGATCGATCGGTCGCGGCTCGCGATCGCGGCGTGCGAATGCCACGGCACCATGCGTCTCGAACTCGAGAAGATCTTCGCGATAAGTACGGCCCGACCGATCTCATTGGCTATGCCGGATTGAAGGGCGAAGCCCTAAAGCAGTTGCCATGTCGCAGAAGGGTCAGAATGAAGAACTCAGGTTGAGCAAATCTGGTCCGCTCTGTCGCGATGAGCGGACCTCAGTTAGACAGGGCGCAGTTTCACGGATGGGCCAGGAGCGGCCCATGGCTGCTATGCGAGAAGCACGCTAACGCCCCAGGAGCAAACGAGCGTCATCTCGCCCGTTTGAATATTAGCTCCAAGGTAATGCCGGCCGGGATGCGCGAATTTGTAACTTCAATTCTTCATTGGCGATCGATTGGACGATCCGCCGTTGATTATGCGCTACGACTAATCCGGAGACGAAATCGTTTCAATGTTGACGTAGATCGTTTTGGTGGTCTCGTCCACTTTGTATGTCCCGGTAATACTGAGAATGGCTGCATATCTAGATTCACGACGTGAAGACTGCGGGCAGGCTCTCAAGAAGCCCCGTCCGATCCGTTCGGACGGGGCTTGATTGAGCGCTCTTACTCGCCGTTCTTGCGCGGCCGCGACCACAGAAGGGTGTAGCCCTCACCGCCCTCGTCATCGAACAGGTTGGCGTAGATCGGCGCGTTGAACGAGGGGTCGTCGAGCTTGAGCGAGAGGTAGTCGCGGCCCTCTTCAGAGCGCTTCGACCAGGCCGCGCCGATCTCCGCGCGGCCCACATAGATGCGGTGGCTGGGAGCGTTGTCGTTGGATCGGTTGGTCTCGGCGACGATGCGGACGTCCTTGGCCTTCAGGCTCAGGGTCACGATCTCGCCCTGGAATTCATTACCGACCTTCTTGAAAGAACCGATGTTAGCCATGTCACTTCTCCTGTTGTGTTTCGAGCCCGCGACCCCCGCGGCCTCGATGGCGATCTAGGGCCGAGGACGATCGGCGACGCACCCGCTCGGGCCGGAGCGCAGCGGAGGACGTCGTTGTGGCGAGTTTCTTGTCTCGCGAGGAATGGGCGAAGCCCAGGGGAAGAAAGTCGCATCGACGGCGTTGCGGCTCAGACGATCGAGGCGAAGCCGGTCTTCGGCCAGATCAAGCCATCAACGAGGCCACGTGCGTCCGCGTGCTGAACCACAATCTCTGGAGAAGCGTGGCTATCTCGGTTTTGATGAACAAGAGGCCGGAGCGATTCAGCGCAGAAAGAGAAACAATCTGCTGCAAAGGGCGGTATCGTCTCCCAAGAACGGATCGAGGTAACACCGCTCCGCCGCAGGTGCGTGGGCCAGACCGAAATGCCGGCGGCTTGATTGAGGAGTTCCGAGGAGGACTGCCTCTCCCGCGCTTAGGCTTCGATCATCGCCCGTTCAACGCACAGATCTAAGCGCACCTGTTCGACAATGAAGGCTAGAAACGGTCATCCTTCGGACCATGCGGCGTTGAGAAACTGCTTAGGACGGGTTCTCCACCACCCCGCCCGGCTCGATCGGACGAGCCTCCGCCAGAATCATCAGGCGCGTCCATGACGTGACGCCAATGCAAACCGCCCCTAGGCAAGCGAAGACCTCACGCCAGGCCAGCGAGGGCACCCCGATCTGGGACACGGCTAACACCACGTGATAGCCTGCGACGGCGGCGGGAACAGCGAATGCTGTCGCGATCGCGATGCGCAAGGCCGAGGACCGAGTAACGGCGAAGGCGACCTGGCCGAGGACGAGCGTCAGCGCACCGCCGGCCGTTGCGATAACCAGCGAGCCAGCGAGGCCGGCACCGCTCTGGAACGCCGTCATCCCGATACTCAGTGCGACGAAAAACGGCAGAGCGTAAACAGCGAGCGCAAAGATCGCCCAGCAAAACAAGCCAATGCCGAGTGTGTTGAGAACAAGCCCGAGGGCGAGCATGGTGGTGGCTCCATGTGCATAGATGTATCAGTCGCGCCTTCCACCACCACCACGGCGCAACTCTGGATATGAAACCGAAACGAGGCAGAGTTGCGGCGCGTGCAACTCCGCCTCGAAGGCTTGGAGTCGAGAAGACGGCGCTCACGCGCCTCCGAACCTCCAAACAGGAATGCCGAGGCGCTTCGCCTTATCGGCGAGGTTGTCCTGGATTCCCGTGCCCGGGAAGTGCATGACGCCTATCGGCAGGAGTTCGAGCATGGCATCGTTGCGCTTGAATGGCGCCGCCTTGGCATGCTTAGTCCAGTCGGGCTTGAAGGCGATTTGAGGCACCTTGCGGTTGGTCGCCCATTTGGAGGCGATCAGTTCGGCCCCTTTGGGCGAGCCGCCATGGAGCAGGACCATGTCGGAATGCTTCGCGTGAACCTTGTCGAGGCGATCCCAGATCAGGTGATGGTCGTTGAAGTCGAGGCCGCCGGTGAGTGCGATCTTCGGTCCCGGCGGCAACATGATCTCGGTCTCGGCGCGGCGCGTGGCCGCGATAAAATCGCGGGAGTCGATCATAGCTGCCGTCAGCGTGCGATGGTTCACCAGTGATCCCGATCGGGGACGCCAGAATGAGCCGGTCTGGGTCTCGAAGCGCTCGATGGCCTGGTCACGAGCGAGCTCCAAGCAGTTGCGGCGCTCGATCAGCGAGATGCCTTCCGCCGTCACGCGCTCGAGTTCAACCGATCGAACTTCGGAGCCGTCTTGCTCGCGCTGGCGCTTCTGCTGCGCCTGTTCGTTGTCGTCGAGTTGGCGTCCGATGCGGTCGACGGCTCGGTGGAACAGGTTGACGGTCGACCAGAGCAGATCGTCGAGGTCCGGTTCAAGCCGGGTGTCGCTCAACGTCGCGACCAGGGCATCGAAGATATCGGCGACGGCGACGGCGATGATCCTGCCCTCGGGGAGCGGCCGTGGATCAGGCTGATCGTTGAACGGGCGGTAGCCGTAAAGTTGCAGTTCGGTGAGAACGTGGTCGGTCGGAGAAGAGGCGTGCGGCGGTTCGATGTCATCGTGGTCGGTCATGGAGGCGATCCTTTACCGGATCGGCCGCGACCATCGCGGCCTTCGTGGCGATCACTCGGACGGCAGGCGGAACGGGCCAGAACCCGGAGCAGAGCGGAGGGCCGAAGCGGCAGCGGAGGATGGCGGAGGCCGGCCATTTTGCTTCGCGATGCAAAGCGCGCTCACCAGATGGCTAATGTGTCATCTCGTCGCCGGCGCGCGGCGGAAAATAGCCGGACGCAGCCATTGCCGGGCCGAGCCGCTTGCCGTCCGATCGCCCGCTAGAAGGCCGTGGTCGCGTCCTCTTCCGGCAGTGGCCGGCACCGCGACCGACCTGTCGACGCCCATCGAATTGCCGGTGCTATTCCGCGGTTGCCATCGACGAATGCAGGAAACGGACGACGTCCTCCGGTACGAGTTGCAGTAGCAACGCTGCTCGGAGGGCCTCGAGGCCGAAGATGTGCAGATCTTCGTTGAAGTCGCCCAGCCGGGGCGACAATGCGATCGCTTCAATGCCGGCGGCTTCTGCGCGCTGGGTGAGAATAGCCTGTACGGCATCTCCGGCGGCATCTGCGTCACGGGCGATATAGAGTCGGCGCAGGCCAGGCGGCAGCAACATGGCTGAGAGGTGATTGGCCGAGAGAGCAGCGGTCATGGGCAAAGTCGGCAGTACATAACGCAGCGACAGCATGGTCTCGATCCCCTCGCCCGCAGCGAGCACGTCGTCCACCACGCCGAAGCGAACGGCGTTACCAAGCAGGTCGCCCATGGCCCGTCGTGGCGTGTCGATCGGGGCTTTGCCGAGCCGCACGCGATCAAAGCCGTGTGGATCTAGCCAGGTGCGATGCACGCCGGTGATCCGTCCTTCGAGGTCCGTGACAGAGCTTATCATCGCCGGCCAGGTTTCAGTCGGCAAATGCTCGTCCGGTCGGTAGTAGCAACGTGGGTGGAAGCGCAGGCTACCACCATGGTGGATTTGGCTTATTCCACGACGTTGCAAATACGCTTCCACCAACGTCCCTTCGATCGGCCCGGATATCGCAAAAAGTCGACGGGCGGCTTTCTGCGATCCGGCCGGCACGACTGGACGAATTGGTTTCTGAGCTGGCTGCTGCTCAGAACGAGGTAGCTTTAGAAAGCGCTTCGCCTCCTCGGTGACCTCGCGAAAGTCTCGCAACGCCATAGTTTCGCGGATGATGTCGAGGAGATCGCCATGTTCTCCGGTCGCGGCATCGGTCCACTTGCCCGCGGGCCCCTTTGGCGATTCGTGCAGCCGCACGAACAACGAGCGGCCCGGGGTGTTGTGGACGTCGCCAACCACCCAGTACCGCCCCGCGCGCTTACCATTGGGCAGATAGTGTCGGCACACCGCCTCGGCCTCGCGCGCGAGGCGGCGTGCCAGCTCCGAGACATCGCCGGACATCACGCGGCCTCCCGCTCACTGACGCCCGTAACCGGATAGGTGTCGAGCACCCTCGACAGGACCTCGATGCCGCTCGCGTCCGTGGGTACGAACATGCGCAGCTTCCAAGAGATGATCTCCCCAAACAGACCATAAGCCCGCAGTCGATCACGCATTGTGTCGTTGAAACCCGACAGCTCGATGCGATATGCACCCATCACGCGGACACGGCGAAGCTGAAGTCCCTCCGCGAGGTCGAGGACGGTGCGTCCTTCCATCAGCGCGGCAAAGGCAGCGTCCGGCGTCAGCGCGGGCGCGTCCGCCGCAAGGAAGTTTGCGACCCACGCGGCAGATACCCTGCGGCCGATGACGCGTTCGCCTGTATCGGTCTGAAGCCGATAGACGCGGGTCGATTCGTTCGGCAACCGCTTCCAGATCGGTAGCAGCAAGCCCGCCACGACGTGGATCGTGCTTTCCGTGAACTCGGACACCTCGGCAAGCTCCGCCAGCCAGGTCGCGACGAAGCGTTCACGATCCGCTTCGTCCCAATGACTTTCGGCCATTATGGTCAAGGGGACCGTGTGCTGATCCATCGGCCGGATCAGGCGGACGCGCCGTTCGATCTCGCCGTCGTCGAGCATGACGCTCGCCGCGGGGACCTGCACGGCGGCTCGTCCCGAACGCTCATTGACGAGCAGGACGGCCTGACGATCGGAAAGACGAGCAAGAGCGTCATCCAGACTCACCGGATGATTGCGCTGGCGCTGGGCGACCGTGAGCAGCCGGGTCTCGGCGCCGGTCCCCGGATGGTCATAGATCGTCCGCCGGTCGGTGACGACAAAGCTCTCGGCACGGAGGGTTTCCAACCCCACGTCGTAGGTGCCGGATGCAACCGCGCCTTCGATCCGAGCGGTCAAGAGCTGCTCGAAAGTGGTGAACAGGATATTCTGCAGGTCGATCGTGAGCGCCAGCAATCTGTTCAGAAAGGTCGTGATCGGCGGCAGGTCGTCCCTGAGCCCATTGGCATCTGTCAGCTTCAGGCCGGTCGCATCCTCGAACCTCCCCAGCGAGCAGCCGTCGACCTTGCCTCGGGCGAGCAGCGTGTAGAGTTGACGCAAGGCATCACGGCCGTACTGGCTTTCGAGGTTGTCCTCGGGCCGGAACAGGCCCTGCCCTCCGGTCTGGCGCTGGCCGCGAGTAATGGCACCCAACGTGTCGAGCCGACGAGCAATGGTGCTGAGAAAGCGCTTTTCGGCCTTCACATCAGTTGCGATGGGACGAAACAGCGGTGGCTGAGCTTGGTTGGTCCGGTTGGTCCGGCCGAGCCCCTGGATCGCGGCGTCGGCTTTCCAACCGGGCTCGAGTAGGTAATGGACTCGCAGGCGACGATTCTGGGCCGACAGTTCGGCATGGTAGCTCCTCCCCGTGCCGCCCGCGTCGGAGAACACGAGGATGCGCTTGGCGTCATCCATGAAGGCCGAGGTCTCGGCGAGGTTGGCGGTGCCGGCTCGATTTTCGACCACCAGCCGGTCGCCCTTGCGAACGATGCGGCGCGAGCGGCCCGTCACCTCCGCGACCATTTCGGTGCCAAAGCGCTGGATGACCTGATCCAATGCGCCTGGTACCGGCGGCAGCGAGGCGAGCTTCTCAATCAGGCGGCCGCGGCGGGCGACGGCCTCCCGGCTCTCGACCGGCTGGCCGTCGCGATAGACAGGCCGGGAGCAGAGGTTGCCCTCAGAGTCGGTAAAAGGCTCGTAGAGCCGGACCGGGAAGGAATGGGCGAGATAGTCGAGGACATACTCGCGCGGGGTGATGTCGACCTGGACGTCGCCCCATTCTTCAGTCGGGATCTCGGACAGCCGGCGCTCCATCAGGGCTTCGCCCGTCGAGACGATCTGGATCACGGCGGCATGGCCGGCCTCGAGATCGCGCTCGATCGAGCGGATCAGCGACGGCGTCTTCATCGAAGTCAGGAGATGACCGAAGAAGCGCTGTTTTGCACTTTCGAAGGCAGATCGCGCCGCGGATTTTGCTTGCCCGTTCAGCGTTCCGTTTTCGCCGGTAATGTTGGCCGCTCGCATCGCAGCGTCGAGATTGTTGTGAATGATGCCGAACGCATCGGCATAGGCGTCGTAGATGCGAACCTGTTCCGGCGTCAGCTGGTGCTGAACGAGATCATACTCGACGCCTTCGTAAGAGAGCGAGCGAGCCGCGTAGAGGCCGAGCGCCTTGAGGTCACGCGCCAGCACCTCCATGGCCGCGACCCCACCCTCCTCGATCGCTTCGACGAACTCGGCACGCGCGGCGAACGGGAAGTCGGAGCCGCCCCAGAGACCGAGGCGTTGGGCATAAGCGAGGTTATGGACCGTGGTGGCCCCCGTCGCCGATACATAAACTACGCGTGCATTCGGCAAGGCGTGCTGAAGCCTCAGGCCCGCGCGCCCCTGCTGGGAGGCGGCCTGGTCGCCGCGCTCGCCCTTGCCCCCGACCGCATTCTGCATGGCGTGGCTCTCGTCGAAGACAATCACTCCGTCGAAGTCCGAGCCCAACCATTCGACGATCTGCCTGACACGCGAAAGCTTTGCGCCGCGCTCGCCGGTCCGTAGCGTGGCGTAGGTGGTGAAAAGGATGCCTTCCGAGAGCCGGATCGGGGTGCCATGGCGAAACCGCGACAGTGGCGTAACAAGCAATCGCTCCATACCCAACGCAGACCAGTCGCGCTGCGCATCTTCGATCAGCTTGTCGGATTTGCTGATCCAGACCGCACGGCGGCGGCCCTTGAGCCAGTTGTCGAGCAGAATCCCGGCGACCTGTCGTCCCTTGCCCGCGCCGGTGCCATCACCCAAAAACCAGCCGCGGCGGAAGCGGACGGCATTCTCGACATCGTCCGGCGCGGCGGCCACAACGTCAAACGTGGCGTCGACCGTCCAAGAGCCTGCCAGGAATTCGGAATGCGCCTCGCCGCCATAGATGACGCTCTCCAGCTGAGCAGCCGACAGAACTCCGTCGGCCACGACATTGGCCGGCAGGTGCGGACGATAGGATGGCTTCGGTGGCGCAACGGAGGCCATCGCGGCAGACTGCACGAGCTTGGTCGGATGTGCGCACGATCCGGGAATGCGGATCGACTGCAATCCGTATTCCTCATAAAGCGCATCGGTCAGCCGGGCGCCTTCCGGCGACGACCATTCGACCGTCTCGTAGATCAGTTCTGCGGCTACCGGCGTGGCGTCTTTCGAGGTGGACGATGGGCTTGGTGCAACGGCGCCGAGCGATCGCGACATAGCCGGCCGCTCGATAGCGACGATTTCCGGTGGCACGACGACGGGCAGCCTTGGAGGCACATGCTGGTTCACCCAGCCAAGCAAGGTGGCGACGTTGGCCGCCACGCCTGGCGAGGGAGGAAAAGCCGTCGGATCTGCGGCGGGCCGCTTGTCGATCACAAGCAGCCGTGTGTCGATTTGTGTTCCGTGTTTCGCGTAGACGGAACCATCGACGGCGGCAGAAAACACCACGCGCCCGCGTTCCTGGAGCCGAACAAAGGCATCAGTCCATGCCGGATTGTCCGGCGTGAAGCTTGAGCCAGCGATGGCGACGAGACGCCCACCGCCGCAAAGACGCGCAAGCGCTGAAGCGATGTGCCGGAGAGCCGCGTCCGCCATCCGTCGATCGACATTTACCATCGCCGAGAACGGCGGGTTCATCAGGACGACGCTCGGCACAACACCCGCATCGAGGTGGTCATCGATCTGCGCGGCGTCGAACCGCGTGACATTAACGCCCGCGAATAGCTGCTCGAGCAGCCCCGCCCGGATCTCGGCCAACTCGTTCAATAGCAAGACGCCGCCGTCAAGCTCGGCAAAGACGGCAAGCAAACCAGTCCCCGCGGAGGGCTCCAGAACGCGATCGGCCTGTGTAATGCCGGCTGCGGTGCATGCGGCTAGCCCCAGCGGGATCGGTGTCGAGAACTGCTGAAGCGCCTGACTATCCTCGGAACGTCGCGTGTGGGTCGGGAGAAGACCAGTCACTCGCGCAAGCATCGGCAGCATGGCGACGGTCGAGCCGGCCTTGGCGCGCATGGCCGGACCGAACTTGCGAAGGAACAGAACGGTTGCCGCCTCGCAGACGTCATAGGCGGTCTTCCAGTTCCAAACGCCGGCCGTGTCCGAGGCGGCGAAGGCAGACTCCATAGCGCTACGCAGAACAGCGGCATCGATGCGACGGCCGCGTTCGAGCTCGGTCAGGACCTGTCGCGCGGCCCTGACAGCAGCAGAGGTGAGATTTGCAGCGGCATGCATAGAGAGCGGCGTGGCAGCGCCGCCGGAGAGAGATTCGGTCATGGCAGGATTCTTTCGGAGAGCAGGAACGGGTCGAACCGCCCGGCGCTCTCCTCAAGACCACGGCGATTCAAACCCTTCCCGGCCTGCCTCTCCCTCTGAGCCCTCGCCCATAAGAATGGGGACCGGCGCTGGGCACCGGTCCCCAAGCAACCGCGGGACGGCCGGAGCCGTCCCGCTCTGTGATGTCACTCAGCCGCGCCGAGCTGTTGCGGATCTTCGTCGCCGGCGATCTCCTGACCCTCCTCGTCGGCGAGGAATTCGGGCAGCGGGCCCGCTTCACCCGCCTGCTCCAGTGGTGCCGCATTGCGATCGACGAGGCGTAGCGGCTCCGGCAACCAGCCCGAGTCATCCAGAAGGCGCTCGGCCTCCTTGGCCATGTCCGCCTTCTTCAGATGGTCGATCAGTTGGGCCGACGGCTCGCCCTTGGCTTCCCGCACCGCTTCCAGAATACGCGGCTTGGTGACCCGGCCGAGATAGTTGTCGACGGTCGGTCGCCAGCCAGCCTGCACCATGTCGAGCCCGACCGCGCGCGCCAGCATATCAGCTTGGTCGAGGCGCGTGCGGACACCGTGGGGGGAGACGCGACCCTGATTGTAGCGATTGGACGGCTCATAGACGGCGTTGACGGCAAATGACGCACAGTGGGCGAACAGCGACGCCTGAGCACCACCATCGAGAGCCGTCAGCGCATCCCAGAGATCGTTCTCGCTCTTCGGCAACCGTGCCTTCCAGGCCTCATGCCGCGCCTCGACTGCTTTGGCCGAGACGCTTTCCCTCAGCCCCGGAGCTTGGGCGGGAAAGTTCGGCGTGCGAAGGCTGATCTCAAGACAGCTCCCCGACGACGCGAACCGATAAAAGGCCGTCAGCACGAAGTTATGCACCTGGAACGCAACCGCTGGATTTTCGGCCAGCGCATCCCGCAACGCCAGCGTGCGATGTGCGGTCAGGTCGATGATCAGTCGATCCGGCAGAGGCCTGGCCGCGTCGTCATCATCTTCATCGGCATCAGGAGCACTACCCGCGAGCGCGATCACCGTGCGCTGGACGGAAGGGCCCTCTTCTTGACCTTCGGTCGACGACGCATCGACGCCCCGCCCGACATCAGCATCAGTTGCCGGCACCTCATCCTCTGGCCGGACGTAACCCCGGTCAACCGAGAGGCGTCCTTCGGAATCGATGCGGATGAAGACACCCGGGCGATCTCCGTCGGTTCGTAAAGCATCGGCCGATCTTCGAATGCCGCCAGTGCCACCTCGATTTCACCGAGACGCTGATCGACCTCTTCGGGCAATTCGTCGGCATCCTGGTAGTCGGTTTCCAGCTTGGCCTGCTCGGCGTTCAGCGCATCGATGGTGGCCTGCTCCTCAGGCGAGAGATCGACAGGTTTGCCCTCGATTTCTCGTAGGTCTTGAGTGTGACCGTAGGAGAACTCTACGGCGACCGAGATCCACTTCCAGCCTTCGGTCGCAATCGTCTCAGCTTCGGCTTTGAGCTTTTCGGTTACGAGGCGGTCGAGCAACAGGACATCCTGAAACCAGCCGCCGTCGTCGTGCTCGAACAGATCCCGCAGAACGTCGCCACCCGCGTGCTGATAAGCATCGAGGCCCACAAATTGGGCCCGGCGATCGGACCCGCGCACGGTGTTCTCGGTGAGCATGCGGCGGATCTGGTATGGCTCGTCATAACCGGAACGGCTGACGTTCTCCCAGACTTGCTCCTGGCGGGCATGATCCGCAGTGACTGAGAACGCCATGAGCTGCTCGAGCGTCATGCCGTCTTCGGCGTAGACGTCATGCAACTTGGGCGAGACCGACGCCAGGCGCAGGCGCTGCTTGACGATTGCGGAGTTCACGAAGTGTCGCGCGGCAATGTCTTCCTCGCTCATGCCGACATCCCGGAGCGTCTGGAAGGCCCGAAACTGATCGAGCGGATGCAAACCGACCCGCTCATCGTTCTCCGCCACCGAATCGTCCGCGGCAATGCCCCCTTCACGCACAACGCACGGCACCGCCTGCGTCTTTGACATGCGTTTCTGTTTCACCAGAAATTCGAGAGCACGAAGCGCCTGCCGCCCGCCGGCACCTCGAACATGCCGGTCTCGTTGCCATCTGCATCAACGACGGCCCGAACGCTCAGACTTTGCAGAAGAGTACGCTGCGCGATGCTCTCGGCCAGTTGCTCGATCGAGACAGCGGCCTTGACGCGGCGAACGTTCGACTGGCTGAGCACGAGCTTGTTAAAGGGAATGTCCCGGGAAGGCGACAGCGTGATCTTTTGTACGGCTTTTGTCATTTCGGCTCTCCACGACGGGCGGCCGTGAGACTCTCGCTCGGCTTCCAACCCGTCGCGAGCAGCCTCCCCTCCTCTCACTCTCGCGCAGCCACCAGGCCAAGCATCACGTCGTCTCGTGATCGGCGACAACCGAATCCCGCGACGGGGGCTCAAAAGACCCGGGAACGAAGCCGAGCAAATAGTCCGCGGCCTTGCTCGCCAGCGAGGCGGCACGCACGATGGCCCGATTGTCTTCGCGCAGGACTTCAAGCCAGGAGCCGATATAGTCGGCATGGCGCACGGTCGGGACGATCCCGAGCGACGCGCAGCTGAATGCGGAACTCAACTCGGCGACCAGTTCTTCGAAGGCATATCTCTTCGTACCGTAGGATCCGCTCTGGTCGCGATTGAGACGCGAAGGATGCCCGGTCGCATGACCGAGTTCATGCAAGGCCGTACGGTGCCAGTTGATGGGTTCGAAATAGGCCTGCGGCGGCGGTACCTGAACATAGTCTTCGGCGGTTGCATAGAATGCGCGATCTCCACCGATCCGAAATGGAATTCCACTGGCCTTGATCAGGGCGTCGAGCGTAGGTTCGATGAGGCTAGCCGGCGGTGGCGGCGCAGCAGTGGCAATGCCGTCGGGCAGTTGCTCGCACTGATCGACGTTGAAAACGGTAAATCGTTTGAGGAATGGAATCGCCTGCGCGTCTTCGCCGGTCTCGGCGGCGCGTCGCTTTTCGTCATTCGGCACGAAACGATCCGCGTAGACAACAGTGGTACCGCGTTCTCCCTTGCGGACGTGACCGCCAAACGAGAGTGCCTGACGAAATGTGAGCCAACTTTGCCCGGTAAATCCGCGTTCGATCACGGCTCCCCAGAGGATGAGGATGTTAACCCCACTGTATTGCCGGTTGGTCGACGCATTTTTCGGCATGGCCAGCGGCGCTTTCGCCGCGGCCGTACCCCAGGGCTGAACCCAGGGAACGCGTCCGGCCTCAAGCTCGGCGATGATCTTGTCGGTGATTTCGTTATAGAGGTTCGCCCGGTCCTGGCCGGCGCACGCGCGAACAGTAAGGTTTGACATCGCGGGTCTCCCCGACGGGCACCGCGAGCCTCTCTCGCAGCTTGTAACCCGTCACGGAGAAACCCAGCCTGCACTCTTACTCTGAGCCTCTTCGCAATCCGCCTCAGGGCCGCAGGCCCTGATCGGGCGTGCGCCAGGGGCGCATCGCCTTAAGAGAAATGGCACCCGGAGAGCGGTGAGCATAGCGACCCGAAGGGGCACGCGGGTCCGAGTGCAGCGACGAGACCGGTTCAATAGCGGCACCCGGGAACGGGGCAGTGATAGCGATCGCCGCAGGCGAGCCCCCTTTCCCGAGTGCCCCCGGCGAGGAGCACCAAAGCTCTGCGCGAGCTGGGGTAATCCGATCCCCAGCCCTTCGCTACCCTGGTCTGGGACTGATTCGGCCCAGCAAGGGAGACGCAAAATGGCTTTGTTCGTCGGACTTGATGTTTCGCTCAAGACCACTTCGATCTGTGTCGTCGAAGCAGACGGCTCGCCGGTATGGGAAGGTAAAGCCGAGAGCGAACCTCTCGCACTCATCAAAGCCCTAGTTGGATGGCGCGATGAGATTGCGCGGGTTGGTATTGAAGCTTGCCCGTTGTCAGAATGGCTTTACGGCGCATTGGTAGAGAGTGGCTTTGAGACCGTGTGCATAGAGACGCGCCACGCTCAGCGCTTCCTATCGTCTCGGCCCAACAAGACGGACCGTAGCGATGCGCGCGGCATTGCCGAGATGATGCGGCTTGGCCACTACCGCGCAGTACACGTCAAGAGCGAGGCTTCGCAGATCCTAAGGACCGTCTTGATCGCCCGTCGGAAGTTCGTCGATCACATGCTGGCGATCGAAGATACCGTTCGCGGCTTGCTAAAGGTGCATGGCCTCAAGCTGGGGCTCGTGCATCGCGCCCGCTTCGCCGCAAAGGTCGAGGCCATGCTTGCTGACGCACCGGAACTGCGATTGGCAATCGAGCCCTTACTCGACGTACGGAACGCCATATGGGCAAAGAAAGCCCTGTTGGACCGTCAGCTTTCGCAAGTGGCCCGTAAAGATGGGGTCTGCAGGCGTTTGATGACCGTCTCAGGCGTGGGACCGATCGTGAGCCTGTCCTTCAAGGCGACGATTGACGATCCGGCACTATCAGATAGCCGCTGACGCTTGGAACGAGTTGATCGGACATATCGCGAGCTTGCTCGTCTGCATTTTGTCGTCATCGCTCGATCTGCTGCTGGAAAGCTACGAGGGCCGAAAACGGGCAGCCGCGGTGCTCGACTTCGATGACCTCCTCTTGCATGTACGGTCCCTTGTCCGCCGTCACGAAGAAGTCCGTCGCGCGATTGGACGACGTTACAAGTATATACTGGTCGACGAATTTCAGGATACGGACCGCATTCAGAGCGAAATCCTCTTCTCCATTGCAGCAACTGACGACCGAGTGGAACACTGGGAAGACCGTCGGCTGCGGCCCGGCTCTCTATTCCTGGTAGGCGATCCGAAGCAGGCAATCTATCGGTTCCGAGGCGCGGATATCGAGATCTATGAACTTTGTCGCCGGCTCATCGACGCACAGGACGGCGGGGCCGTCATCGAAGTAACGGCCAACTTTAGATCTCAAAAGGCGATCATTCGACACGTTAATTCGTGTTTTGAGACGGTCTTCGGCAAGACCGGGCAGCCCAGATACGTCGCGCTTGCGCCGACCATCGCTGACGGCTCCTACCCCGTTCCGTGCGTAGCTCGGTTTACGATTCAAGTTGCGACTGAAGGACGTATCTATGCGGAGATGTTCCGCGAGGCCGAAGCCGAAAAGATTGCGGACATCTGTTCCCGCCTAATCGGCAACGTGTTGATCCGGCGCGCAGATGACTCATTGTCTCCTCTTCAGCCCGGGGACATTGCACTTGTATCGCCAGGGCACACCGAACTCTGGCGCTACGAACGCGCGCTGGAGCAACGAAACCTTGCCGTATCGTCGCAAGCCGGTCAGTCGCTCATGCGTCGGCAGGAGACTCAGGATATCCTCGCACTCCTTCGTGTACTGGCGGATTCCTCCGACACCCTCGCCTTCGGTGCACTCATGCGCGGACCATTGGTCGGGCTGAGCGACCAGGAACTCTTGGACATCACTGCGGGGCTGCCGGAGATGAACGGGCGCCCGCACTTCTTCAGCGTAAGGACCGATCCTTCGGCGATCCGACATCCCGTCGCGAAAGCAATCCTACCCGGACGATGGCTTCTTCTATGTTGGCGTTACGACGCGAAGCTGGCAAAAACGCTGGGCAGAGCATCGTCGGGCTGTTGATGCCGGGAGCCCACTGCTGTTTCATCGCAAACTCCGCGAGGAACTACGCGAAGGACGCGTCACCTATATCCACCATAAGATCATGGGGATTACAGACGATCTTGAGGCTCTTTACGCGACGGAGGAATGGCTCGTCAAAGGACACTGGTCTGACGCACGGCGCTTGAACATGATCCCCGGCGGGAAGTCTGGGCTGAAATATCTTCGAGAGAACGGGATGCTGGCCGAGCGCGTTGTGCCGATGCCCGACGAACGCGATCGGCTGTTAGAGGCCTGGTTACGGGATAACCCGCGTAAGGGTCTCCCGGCACCGTGGGTGTCGGATAAATGGAAAGACGACGCTTGGGCCATCGCGCAGATCTGCGGGCGGGATGACCGCCTTTCAGTTGAGCAAGTGCGCGCCATTCGTGAGCTCGCGGCTCTCTACTCACCGGAGACCATAGCCGAGAGGATCGGAGCGAGAAATAAAGAACAGGTTCAGCGCGTGGTCGACGGTGAAACCTACACTCGTGTGGTTTGAACACACCGGCGACGGCCCGGATTGGCAGATTTGGAACTGGGGACCAGCCCTTGGGATGACCCGCTGAAGTCACGGTTCAACGCAGTTTTTCGGGGCATCGACATCTTGTTAAGCGGAAAGATTCTGGAAGGCGGATACCTCGATCATTAGACCTAGTTCGCGTGCGACTACAGCGACGATCCGGATTTCGCCTTTGCGCACCGTATCGTCGACGCTCGAAAGTTCGTGTTCTCCCGAACTCTTCGCGAAACCAAACGGGCTGGAACCGAACTTGCGAGGGTGCCCTTGGGGGACGAAATCGTCGCGCTCAAGGCGGAGTCGGGCCGCAATCTCATCGCCTTTGGCGGCGCGGGTTTTGCCTCGGCCTTGGGGGCAAATGACGTCGTCGACGAACATCAATTCTACATGAACCGGGTCGCGCTGGGCGAAGGGCTTTCTATTCTCAGCGAGCTGCCCCGCGCTTCCAATCGAGCCGCAGGAGGTGAGGGCTACGGGTTGTAGAGTCGTTGTCGGTGGTAAAATGCACCCTCATTCGTAGGGCAGCTCCCCGAACAGCCCGATCATGAGATCCCCGTCGTACAGAGAAAACGGAATCTCGACGTAGTGGTCGGGATGACGAGGAAGAGCGCGCCCGTCGTTCGGGCCATTTTTGGTATGGCCGCGGATGTACTCGCCATTCTCCTTGATGTAGGGCAGCACGACCAGCCGACCGTGGTTGGTCGAGAGAATTGTGCCCTCTTTCCAGACCGTCGCCCCTTCGGCCTCGCGTGTCGAAGAGGTCTCCTTCACCTGCCAGCCAATGCCACCGTCGGCCTCGTACCAAAAGACGATACCATTCGAGACCAGGACGCGTTCGCCTCGCGCGAGCGCTTCGGCGAGGAGGCGCCGCACGCTTGCAAGCTGGAGCAATTGATTGGCGCGGGGCAGCAGGATTTGTCTGATCCTAGCTTTCGCCTTGCCCCAATGCATGGTCGTGCTGAGACCGAAGCCATTCGTAATCTTCGCTCGCTCGGCGGTCTGCGCCGCCTTTTCACTAGCGAGATACGGCTTCGACCAGATGCCGTCGTGCCCGAGGAACAGCAGGTAGTGTGCCCAACGGTTGTTCGATCGACCGACCTTGGCGACCTTGAGATAGGGCATAGCCGCAAGCTGTTCCGCGAGATCGGCACGATAGCGCTCTGCCTCTGGTGCGAGCTTCAGCGCATCGGCACTCGGCTGCTCGTCGTCAGCATGACGACGCAGGGCTTCGGCGAGCATCAGCGCCTCTTCGTCCTGCAAGCGCTGCTTTGCTTGCAGGGCTTTATCGACCTTCAGTTGCAGAGATCGCTTGGCGACCGGGTCCATCGCACGATTAGAGAGCGCCGCTTGTAGAACAGGATTGAGCGCGCTGGCCGCCGCAATGGCGGCGTCTCGATCAGGATAGTGGTCGGCAAAAACCGCGTCATTGTCGCCCCGCACCAGGCGCTCGCGCCAGATTGGAGCGAGTTCACCTTTGTCGACAAGCTCCTGCATGAACCAACGTTCGTGCAGCGGGCGGTAATGGGGCCAGACCGCGAGGATGGTATCGGACGCGCGCTTTAGCTCGGACCATTTCATGCCGCTTTATCCTGACGGGTCCGCACGTCGGCGATCCATTTTTCCAGGACATCGATCTCGCCCTCGATAAGCGCGGGGGCTGGCAAGCGCGGATTGATCTCACCGGGCTGACTATGGAGGAGTGCCGAACAGCGCCCAAAGGCCTCCCGCATCACGGTACAATCAGCGTCGGTAAGCACCGTCAGTTTGATGAGCCCCGTCGTGTCGACCTTGCGCGACAAGCGGCGGATCACCGGCCCCACCACTTCCTCGACGGCGCGTTCCCATGTCGTGCGAAGTTGATCCTGGAAGGACGTCACCTCGCGAAGCCACTTCGCCTGATCGCCGCGCTCGTGATGGATTTTCACGTTCGCAAGATGCGCCTTCATCCCCTCGATCACTTTGTCGAGCGGCATGACGCTGGCCGGCGGCTCCTGGTGACAATAGCCGGCGTTGTCGGCGCCGCGGCTGATCAGCCGATAGGCCACCGGTGTCGCCTCCCGCTCTTTGGTCGCCCGGCAGGCTTCATCAAGAAGGAGCAGGAAGGCCATATCGTGGGTGAAGACGATCACCTGCCGGGTCTGCCCGGCCTCGGCCAGTCGGGCGGCAACCTTGTCGCGGTGTAGATGGTCGAGTGAGGAGACGGGGTCGTCGAACACGATCGCCGACTGGGCGTCGATGGTCGAAAGCTCCGCCATGAAAGCGGCGAGCGCCACGCAGCGATGCTCGCCTTCGCTCAGGACTTTACCGACCGGCTCACTCGGCCTGTTGATGAGCCGGATCTGGAAGAAGGGAACGCCCGCGCTGGTTTTCGCCTGCTGAAGCTCGATGGCAAGACCGGCGACGCCAAGCTTGTTTACCTCGATGGCGAACTGGCCACGCAAGCGGTTGGTGACGAGCGCCTGCGCGATACGGGCGCTCTGGGTCGTGATCTTGTTCGTCGCCGTGTCCTTGTTGGCCTTCTCGATCGCCTCGATCGCCTTGAGGCGTTCGATCTGGGCCAGCACATCGGCTTTCACCATACCGAGCCATTTGCGGTCGGTGAGGCCATCACGCTCCGCGATGAGCGCTGCCCGCTGTGGAGAATTGGCCTCCGCCTGGAGGCCGGCAATGCGGGCGGCTATATCATCGAGCACCGTGCGCAAAGGGACGACGGAAGGGACTGCTGCAGGCGGAAGGACTGGCATCGCCGCCAAGTGGTGAGTTCTGAGAAGCGCGCGCAGCCGCCAGGCCAGTTGCAGGATTTCACGGCGAAGAGTGGCCGCCAGTTTTTCCTGACCGATGTCATCCCGCATCAGGGCGACGATTGCCAGCAGATCCGTCATCGAGATAGCTTTCGACGAGACAACCTCGCACTTCTCACTGTAGGCGTCAGCGGCTTCCTGCTCGCGGCGCTTGCTCTCGTCCTGAACGAAGGTCTCAAAACTGCGGAGCCGCTGCGCGGCCTCCTCGCTGAGCGGCTGTTGGCAGAGGACGCAATGGGCGCCGCCTTCCGTTACCGGAAACGGCCGATCCGGGTAGGCAGATGCGCGCGAATAATCGCGGGCGGCCTCCCACAAGACCTTCCAAACGTCAGAACCGATGTCGGGCAGCGGTTCATCGGCGAAGAGATTTGCGGATGCGGCTGCGGCGGCGGAGCGCGCGTTCGACAAATGCGTGTGGGCTTCGCTGAGCTCTGTCCACGCTTCATCCGTGGCGACCGCAGCCAGGTGCTCGAGCTGGCTGACAATAGTCTTGATGCGGCTTTCCTGGCCCTGGAGCTGACGAACGGTCCGGGTCGGATCACTTGAGAGATCTGTTGTGAGCGTCTGGAGGCGTGCTTCCTCGTCGGGCGAAAGCCCGGCGAGGTTCTCGATGTCTTCCGGTTTGGTCTTGCCCGACAGCCCGGTGATCAGCTTGCCGACTGCAGTGTCCTGCTTGCATTCGGGTGTGGAGAGGACAGCCGGCGTCTGTCCCTGGAGCGCCTTAATCTCCGCAGCCAGCTTGGCCTTTACGTCCTGACAGGCCTGCGCGAGGCCGGCGAGAATGCGGAGCGGAAGCGGAGTGTAGGCGAGATCGTTGGTGTTCTCGACATGGACGTTGGCGGTTCGGGAATCGAACACGCTCACGGCGGAAAGCATGGCGTCCGGCGCGCTGCCCTGGGTCCACGACGCGCTTCGCTTCTGTGCGCCGATAAAGAAGTCGATGCAGGCGGCGGGAGTGCCGGGGCTGGCCGCGTAGATGTTAGGCAGGATCGCATCGCCTTTCGGCGAACGCGCGCGGCAAAGCTGCTTGAGAACGCGAGCATATCCGGACTTACCTGCGCCATTGTCACCATAGATGACCGTGAGGCCGGCTTTGCCAAAGGATAGCCGCTCGCCGGGCGCGAGGGCATTGACGTGCGAGAGGCCATGAAGGGCGCCAAGGCTGACGACGGCATGGCTGGCCGACGGGTCGCGGACGTGGCTGGCGTCGAGGGGCACTCCCTGTTCGGCGGCCTTGCAGATGGCGACAAGCGTTATGATATCGGCGCTTTCCAGCAGGGGCTGACTACATAGCCGCCGCAGCGCATCGCGCTGCCAAGCCGGCAAATCCGCCGACCATTTGAGAATGTCGGCAAGAGCTGCTGCTTCGTTCGAAAGATCCTCGTCCTGTCCGTCCATGGTTTCCCCCGCCCTTTACCTGCTGCCACAGGCCACGTTTCTATGTTTCGTTCTCGCAATCACCATCTCAGGTCCCTCTGATGATGCGGCGTTCCTGGCCGAGCGGCACGATCCAGCCCCCCGCACGATCAGACCGTGCAAAGTCATCCGGCTGCGCGGTCTCGGTCAGCCGGACGCGCACTGCGTCGGGCTCGGCGTCGATGGCGGCGCGGATGAGATCCCGGTCTATCCCAACGAAGATCGGCCGGAGATTGAGGCGGGCGAGCGCTTCCTGATCGGCACCGGAAATATCGGCATCGTTTACAGGTCCGGCGCGTGTGACGATTCCACCGACAAGCCCGCCGATCGCGCTCGCCTTTTCAACATCGCCCACCGGGGCGGCGTCGAGCAGCGATCGTGCCGTCTGGACGTCAGCCTGGAGCCGGTTGGCGAAGGGCTGATGGGTCATGCGCTTCAGGGCATCCGACAGTTCGACATGACCAAGTGGCCGAATCAGATTGGCGATGTGGAGGCGGAGCAGCCCAATGAAGAGTGCGTCCGTCTCCTCTGGCTTGATGGGCTCGCCCTCGTCCACGGGGTCCTTGACCGAGAGATGGGCACTAGCCGGGCCTGAGACGGTCATGCCCCAACGTGTTGCGACGGCGATGCGCTTCACGGTGACTTTGCGGCCTCGGGCCGTCACATCAATTCGCGCGGCCTGCTTCCAGGCGCGGGCCAATGCCGCTGCCGGACCTCCTGCATCATGGCAGCCCTTGGCCTCCGCGACGGTCAGGGAGGCCAAGTCGGAGGCACAAGCGACCCAGTCAGGCAGATCACCTCGGGACAAGCGCTTGATCTTCACCTTTCGGCGCCCGTCGAGATCGATGACGCGGCTGCCGAGATGCGCGAAGATCGACAGGCTAAAGTACCGCTCAAGGTAGGCGCGCGCGATGAAGCGCCCGAACAGACCAGATAGGGCCACCTTCACCTCGCGGGCCTGACCAAGTGGCTCCTTGAAAATGAAGGGCGTTCCAAAGCCGGTTGGGGTGAGCAGCGCATCCAGAATGGACCATGCGCCATAGGCAGCGCCCGGCGTTTGCAGCACTTCCCGGATACCGGCGTCCTCGATGGCTGCGACATCGAGGTCGACGGTGGGACCAGTGACGGGATTGGCGGTCGGCGGGTCGAAGCTGTGAAGAAAGGTTCTCGTCATAAGGCGAGCGCTCGGTTCAGGTCGTCGTGCTCGAATGCGCTGGCCATGCGGTTGATCTCGGCCCCGCGGGCGCCCACCGCCTTCGCGGTGTGGCGCCAGGTCGCGGTGACGGTGGCGACTTCCTTGATAATCGCGCGAGCCTGCACCAGCGTCAGCGCGAAGAACTCGGAAGCAGCCTCCAGCAGATCGAGCGAACAGGTGCCCTCGTCAAGATCGATGTTGGTAGTCAGAACCCGCGCCTTGAGATCCGTCGGGACAGGATTGAGATCGTAGGCCGGAGAGAGCGACCATCCTGCCTTTCCGAGCCACAGGAAACCGTGGTTGCGCAGATGATCGTCGACATTGGAGATCAGCACATTGAAGACGACGCGCCGATAAAGAGCATGGGCGTCGGTCTTGCTCTGCGCGCCATATTCAGCGAGGGCATCGACGATTTCGGGATAGCTGCCGCGTTCGCCGTCCCGGACGCCCATCATCGCCATGGCTGACAAGAACGGAATGCGGATTGCGCCACGCCGATCGAAGCGCCGTGACAGCATGACCTTCTTACCGGCGACATCGATCAATTCATGTCTGGGGGTGACGATGCCGGCCTGGCCCGCGAGGCGCAGCGCGATCTCCTCCCATGTCTCCATGCTGTAGTCGTCAGTTTCCTTGGGGAATTTGGCGATGGAGAGTTGCCCGTGTTGGTCGATCACCGACGCCTTGGGCCGCGCCCCGCCCAAGGAGGATCCAGGAGCGAAGATGAGTTGCATATCTTCGTCGGTTTCCTCGTCGCGAAGGATACGTTCGGTGATCTGAAGCAGGCGGCCAAGCTCGACCAGGGCAGGCACGCCCGTGCGAATCGGCGCCTGGAAGGTATCGTCGCCAGCCCAGCGAAAGCGCAGCGCGCCCAATCGGGTCTCGTCGGCGACGCCTAGAAGATAATCGCTCTCCGCGAGCGTACGGACCGCACGGCCTTCGCGTTCGGCGAGGCGGCGCGCGGAACGCTGCATGAGGCGACGGCCCCAGGTGTCAGGAGCCGAATCGCCAATGGAACCGAAAGTTGCAAGGCCGGCGGGCGGCGCGAAGGCGCCGCGGCCCAGAGCGAGGGCGGGTTCAAGCGAGAAGGCGTCGGGGTCTTCCAGCCACGCGCCGTCATATTCGAAGAGAATCGTCTCGGCGCCGCGAACGCGATTGCTCCGCGCCAGCCCGATCTGGCGCGTGCGACCTTCGAGATCGATATGGACCTCGAAATCAGCCATTACGGGGCGGTCCAGCCGGCCGTTTGAGATGGATGCGCTTGGGTAGCTCGGCACTGGCGAGGGCCCGCCCGACGCTATCGTTGCTGATGTCGGCAATCTGGCTCAGGCCGTCGAGGAGACCGAGCGCTTGGAGGACACCGGCATAGATGCCGATGCTGACGTTGGTGTCGCCGGCTTCGACTCTCTGGAGGGTGGAGCGGGACGTGAAGGCGCGTTCCGCCACGACCGCCATGGGCAGCCGTCGTCGGCGGCGGGCGTCATGGATGTCCGCGCCCAGCTTGCGCAGGGCGCGCCGCACAGCGGCGGGAGGATTGTGAGGAGTCGGCATTTGACACCTTCGCACTACAAAATTGGAATATATGTAGCACGAAGCTAACAGTTTCGCCAGTCCTTCGGGCTGCCGCTACCCTGGAATGGCGCCGCCCAATGGAGACAGCCAGCGAGGCCTCGTCGGACACGGGCAGCTGGCTACCATGAACCTCCTTGCGAACAAAACAAGAAACACAGATCGTGAGGGTTCCACCGTGACTGATTCGAACAACGCGCAAGCGCCATATCGACGTCTGCATTCGTAGTGGAGTTGGGGAGATTGATGCAATCAAGGAATGCCAAACGGCAACTCGATACGCTTGAGCAACGCTTCGAGCTCGATGAAACCTTCCTGTCATCCCCAAATACGGCCGCGCTGAAATCTGCAGTGATCCGTGCGACCGACCGTCGTACTGACGATCCGGTGGTCCTCAAATACTGGGCAAAGACCGGAACCGCGGTCGACGCGGACTTCCGAGAACTGTGGCGGCATGAAATGCGCCAGAGCGAGCGCGTGCGTGCTTTCCCGCGGGGGAATGAAGTCGTTGTCGAGGTTCTGGCCTCGGGAGAAAGTGACGATGCATTTTACATTGTCATGCCAAGCGACGTCGCTCCGCTGGAACACGCCTCCCGATTTGTGCGCCCCGATCATTGGCTCCGCAGCCTACACGGACCGCGTCAGCGCGTTCTCCTCTGGAAGAATTTGCGCCGTTTGGCGGAAGCTCTCGGTGCCGTTCACGGCCAGGGGTTGGTCCATGGCCGGATCGATGGCCGGGCCGTCTATTCTACTGGAGCCGCGACAACCCCGGATTTTCGCGTGGGCGGGTTTGAGTTTTGCCTGCGGGTCGCAGAACTCAACAGGGCTCCACTGCATGTCATCGCCAAGAGCCGTCCGGTCGGCTCGGTCATCTTTTCCTTCCTCGACGACTGGCGCGCGCTGGGCAAGGTCATCGCCGATCTCATCGGCCTTGATGCAAACAAGCTCGACGAAGAGGATATTCCGTTCATTGAAGGGCGCGCGAAAATCGATTTGCGTGCCTCAGAAATTGACCTGATCCGGCTGCTATTTGAACCAGAACGCAATCGTATCCTCGATGCCGCAACGGTCACGAACCGAGTTGACGCTATTCTCAACGAGCTGGATGCGGAAGCATTCGCCGATAACGGCCGTTATGTGCTATCGAAGATGACAGAGAGCTAGGTGATTGGATCACTGAATTAGTGTTGCGGAGTTCGCCAACGTTCGCCGACGCTTATTCAACGAATATTCGACGACTTCACCAGAGTAGACCTAAGCCATTGAAATAACTGGCGCTCCCTAGGGGGAATCGGACCCCTATTTCAGCCTTGAGAGGGTGACAGCAAAGCGCTTGGAGAGTGGCAATTGCTGAGCCAACCCGAAGCATTCTGCCGCGACCGTTTACTTGCGATCCTTCTGAGCCACTACGGACAATGACACGCAAGTATCTCCCATCTTGTCTAGAACAGCAGCTCCGCTCCTGATCTTTCCGCTTCTGAGAGTGTATCCGTTCTGCCTTCAATCGTATCCAATTCTACGACCGACGTGTGAGCGGCCTGCCGTTCGTGGAAACCACGCGGCATCCTGCCGGGATGAAACGTACGAAGACGAGGGACGTGTTTCATCGTGCACTACAATGTGTACCCCCACGTGAGATTGATCCTGCTCTGTTCAAGTTTGTTGAAGCCCTTGCAATAGCCGACGCGAGGCGCGATCATCTGCTTGAGAGTGAGCGGCTGATGAAAGATCATCTCGATGCCGCCGGCGATAAGCGCATCAGCGGTGGTGTCCAATATGAAGCCCGCAGCAGTTTATGCTCGGTTCTCGACCGAGCTTCAGAACGAAAAGTCGACTGAAGATCAGATTGCGTTGTGCAGGGCCTATGCGGCCCGTCATCAACTCGACGTCGTTGCTACTTTTGCGGACAAAGCTCGTTCTGGGGCCTCTGTATTCGGGCGTGATGGCTTGATGCAGCTTATGGATGCGGCGCGCCAACAACATTTTACCGTTGTCATTGTGGAAGCGCTGGATCGACTTTCTCGTGATATGGAAGACTTGGCCGGCATCCACAAAAGGCTAACATTTCCAGGGATCGAAATCCAAGCCGTTCATGACGGGACCGCGGACTCGATTTTGATTGGAATTCGCGGCCTCGTTGGACAGATGCAGCGCGAAGACGGAGCGAAGAAGGTTCGTCGCGGCATGGCCGGTGTGATACGAGACGGTCGCCACGCCGGGGGGCGTGCCTACGGATATCGAGCCGTTCCCGGCAAACCCGGTGAACTTGAAATCGTCGAAGACGAGGCTGCGATCGTGCGGCGCATTTTCACGGCATACGCCGCGGGACGAACGCCCCGGGACATCGCACACGATCTCAACCGAGAGAACGTTCGTCCACCGCGAGGCCAGCGATGGAACGCGTCGACGATCAATGGCAACGCCCAACGTGGTGCCGGGCTCATCTTCAACGAACTCTATGCCGGCCGTATCGTCTGGAACAAAGTCCGGATGGTCAAAGATCCGGATACGGGCAAGCGATTATCTCGCCCGAACCCTCGTGATGAGTGGCAGAGCATCGAGGCGCCTCAGGTACGCATCGTCGAACGGTCCATTTGGGAGCAGGCTCACGCTTTAAAGACTAAGAAGAGCCACTTGGCCAGCCACGTAAAGCGACGGGCGCCGCATCTCCTCTCAGGTCTTCTTCGCTGCGGTTGTTGTGGGTCGGGAATGTCGGTTCATGACCGTGACAAGACTGGAAAGACAAGGATCCGCTGTTCTGCGGTTCGCGAGAGCGGGAGTTGTTCAAATCGTAGGATCATCTACCTGCGCGATATCGAAAGGCTTGTGCTCAGCGGCATGGCCGAGGAATTAAAGGATCCGCGGCTGATCGAGACTTATGTGCGCGGCTATAACAGTGAACGAGAGCGGCTTGCGGGGGACGCAGTCGCGGTGCGTGCGCGATTGACGGCGAAACGTGACCGAATAGAAGGTGAGCGGCAACGCAACATTGATCTTGTGATCAAGTACGTCATATCCGAGGAGGACGCCAAGCAGCGGATCGGCGAGCTCAAGGAGGAGCGGCTGCGCGTCGAGGCCGAAATGGCCGCGCTCGAAGAAGCCCCCGTTCCGATCGCGCTCCACCCATCTGCCTTGGATCGCTACATCGGTGCAGTGAAGGCGCTTGCCGAGACAATGGCTGGCCATTCGAAGGCAGAGGACGACCGCGGTTCCCTAGTGGAAGATTTTCGGGCCCTCGTGCACAGCGTCACTGTCCATCCAAAGTGTCCATGGAAGGGCTTCGAAGTCGAAGTGAAAGGTAGACTCGCCACCCTGATAGGCGGGGAGGTCTTTCCGGAGGCCCACCACAATAGTGGGGGATACGTGGTAGCGGGAGAGGGACTCGAACCCCCGACCCCAGGATTATGATTCCCGTGCTCTAACCAGCTGAGCTACCCCGCCACAGGGTCGCGAACGGCGGAACGGCCGATCTCGCGAACGCGCGGCATATAAGGAAGGGGGCGGCGGGCTGTCAATCCGCCTTCGCTAAAGCTTTGGCGTGACAAGGCCGTTTGTGCCGAATTTAGCACCAGAATCTGCAATTTTTCGGCACCAGACTCGTGGATAGTCCCCCCACCCGGATCGCATCTTCGATGCGCTCCGGCCTCTCCCCGCATCCGCCTTCGCCAAGGCTTCGGCGGGACAAGGGCGGGGAGAGGCGAAGGAAGGGAAGAGCCCTATTTCGGCCGCACGGTCGGGTCGCCGCCAGGGCTGCCGGGGGGTGGGATGACCGGCATGGCGCCGTCCGTAGAGGGCGCCGGGGCATGCATGTCGGGGTCGACGCCGGAGGGGGGGCAGAGCACGCCGTCGGATTTTGCCAGTTTATCGCCGAGCGGTTCCCGGGACTGGCCGGTGGTGGTGCCGTCGGGCGCGGTGGCCCGGTTCGGGCGGTCCTGCGGGGTGCAGTTGGCGGCGTGTTGCGGGGATGGCGGCGCGGTCGCTTGCGGCGGCGTGGCCGGGGCGGGCGGCGCCTGCGCGATCGCGGCGCCTGAGGCTGCGATCACGAGGCTGGCCAGGATGATGTTTGATGTCGTGCGCATGGAAGGGAAACGTCTCCGGCCATGCGGAGGTTCCGGCCGACGCACGGCGAATTGAAGCGCTGGAATGTCGCGGGTTTCGTGGCGGCGCATCCTTCGAGACGCCCGCTGGCGCGGGCTCCTCAGGATGAGGTCTCGATTCGCGGCGACAGGGCGCCGACTCGCGGCGCGAGCCCGGCCGATCGCAGTCACGATTTGACGTAGCGGATCAGCGAAAAGTGTCCCATCGGCGGCATCGGGCGGCGCTCGGCGAGCGTGACGCCGCCGTGTTTGGCGGCCCAGTTGACGAGGCGGTCCCACGGGAATTCCGGACGCCAGCCGAGGCGGCGGGCGACGGGCGCGAAGGCCAGCTCGAACAGCTTGCGCGGGCCGCTCTCGGCGCCGATGTGGTTGACCAGGATCAGCTCGCCGCCGGGCTTGAGCACGCGCACGAACTCGTCGAGCGTGCCTTCGGGATCGGGCACGGCGGTGATGACATATTGCGCCACCACCGCGTCGAAGAAGTTTTCGGGGAAGGCGAGGTTCTTCGCATCCATCACCGAGAGCACTTCGACATTGCTAAGCCGCAGCGCACGCACGCGCGCCTGCGCCTTGCGCAGCATCGGCTCCGAGATGTCGACGCCGCAGATCTTCGTGGTGCGCGAATAATCGGAGAGCGACAGCCCGGTGCCGACACCGACGTCGAGGATGCGGCCGCCGATGCGGTCGGCCTCCGCGATGGTCGACTGCCGTCCGGCGTCAAAAACCTTGCCGAACACGAGATCGTAGACCGGCGCCCAGCGGCCATAGGCCTTCTCGACCCCGGCCCGCGAGATGTCTGCTGCCATGCCCCTGCCCCGGAAATTTTCTAGCCGCGTACCGCTTCCACCAGCGGCCTCGCAGTGCTCGTTGCGACCTTCGCGGCGGCGCTCTGGATGAAGCCGCCGCCGAGCACGCGCGCCTGCCCCGAAGGCGCGTCGTAGAACACGCAGGCCTGGCCGGGCGAGACGCCCTCCTCGCCGGCGACGAGCTCGACTTCGTAATGGCCGTTGCCGCCGCGCAGCCAAGCCGGCTGCGGGCTGCGGGTCGAGCGCACGCGCACGAACATCTCGAGGCCGGCGCCGATGGCGCGGTCGATGTCGCCGCCGCCGATCCAGTTGACGTCGCGCAGCACGATGCGGTGCATCTTCAGCGCATCGCGCGGGCCGACAACGACGCGGCGGCCCGGAGCATCCAGCCGCACCACGAACAGCGGCGCGTGAGCGGCGATGCCGAGGCCGCGGCGCTGGCCGACGGTGAAATTGGCGATGCCGTTGTGCCGGCCGAGCACGCGGCCGTCGAGATCGACGATGTCGCCGGGGTCCATCGCGTTCGGGCGCAGGCGGGTGATGATGTCGGTGTAGCGGCCGGTCGGCACGAAGCAGATGTCCTGGCTGTCGTGCTTGTCGGCGACCGCGAGACCGAAGCGGCGCGCAAGCTCGCGCGTCTCGGGCTTGGTCATGTCGCCGAGCGGGAAGCGCAGGAAGTCGAGCTGCTCCTGCGTGGTCGCGAACAGGAAGTAGCTCTGGTCGCGGTCGCTGTCGGCGGCGCAGACCAGCGCGCGCGAGCCGTCGTCGCGGCGGCGCGAGGCGACGTAATGGCCGGTGGCCAGCGCCTGGGCGCCGAGCTCGCGCGCGGTCTTCAGGAGGTCGCGGAACTTGACCGAGCGGTTGCACTCGATGCACGGCACCGGCGTCTCGCCGAGCGCATAAGAGTCGGCAAAATTGTCGATGACGGACTCGCGAAAGCGGTCCTCATAGTCGAGCACGTAATGGGGAATGCCGAGCTTGGCGGCGACGTCGCGGGCGTCGTGGATATCCTGGCCGGCGCAGCAGGCGCCCTTGCGGTGGGTCGCCGCGCCGTGGTCGTAGAGCTGCAGCGTGATGCCGACGACGTCATAGCCTTCGGCCTTGAGCAGCGCAGCCGTCGTCGAGGAATCGACGCCGCCCGACATGGCAACGACGACCCTGGTGTCCTCAGGACGGCCTTCGAGATCCAGACTGTTCAGCATGGGCCTTAAAGCGTTGTGACGGCGGCGTTCGCGATCCGCGATGACGTGGACATTTCGGCTTCCGGCGGGACATCGACGATCCCCGGGAACTTTGGTTCCCCCGGGGGCACGACTGCCCGGTCGAAAGCGGCTGAGAGCAGCTCTTTAATATAGGCGGCATTCCGGTGAAGCAATCATGCGGGCGGCCGCTTAGGGCAATTCTTGCCGGGGAGGCAGAAATGGCGGGGCTCTTGCGCCTCTCGCGGCGAAGGCGAGAATCAATCAATTAATTGATTTTGCTAGCTAAAATAGCTCGCCAGGAAGCTGGCCCGCTCCTTGCTACCTCTATGCCGCCGAAGATGTTTCCAAGAGGTTTTCCGTGGTCGGTCGGACGTCAGATGTAGCAGCCAGCGTGCAAGTCCAGAGCGCGCAGCAAAGGCCTGCCCGGTCGCAGAGCTCCAAGGACACGTCCAGCAACGATTCCTTCGGCTCGTTGGTCGACAGCAACACCCAGGCGATAAGCAACGACGCAGCCTCGCAGGACACCGCGCCGCGCCGGACCGAGTCGTCATCCTCGTCGTCATCCGCCTCCGACAAGGGCCCGCGCGATACCGCCCCGACCGACCAGCCCTCGCAGAGCAGGGCGAACGACGACACCGACACATCGGCCCCCACCGCGAGCGACGCGACGGCCGATCCGGCCAAGCCGACCAAGGACAAGTCCGAGACCTCCGACGCCAAACCGGCGGATAAGTCCGACGATACCAAAGGCGACAAGACCGACGGCACCGCTGCCGCCACCGTCGATGCCGCCGTGCAGCCCGACGCGACGCAGGTCGCCGTGCCGGATCCGAACGCCATCGTGGTGGCCCCGCCCGTGGTACCGGTCGATCCGAACGCGGCCGCGAGCCAGGCCGGCGATGCCGCCGCCTCCCCGCTGACGATTGCGGCCGCCGGCATCGCCGCCAGCGCCTCGACCGCGGCGCAGATCGCAGGCGGCAAGACCGATACCGCCACGGCGAGCGACAAGAGCGCCAAGACCGCGGGTGCCAAGGTCGATACCGACACGACGACAAAGCTGGGCGATGCCGCCACCGGCACGACCGACGGCACCGCGACCGACGCCAAGACCAATGGCGGCCTGGTCGCCGCCGTCGACCAGGGCACGCCGAAGCCTTCGTTCAAGGCCGTCGCGACCGCGCAACGCGAGAGCGACGTCTCCAATATCGGCCAGGACGCGGGCAAGGCGAACGCCACGCAAACCGCGACGACCGCCAACGCCGCGCATGTGCAAGCCGCCAAGCCGCAGGCCGATTCCGCTGCGACTGATGCGAAGGCCGATGTGAAAGCCGGCGCCACTGACGCGACGCCCACTGCCGCGAACACGCACGCGCATGCCGGCACGCAGGCCGCCGTGCCCACGACCGACACCAGCGCGCAGGCGGCTTCCGCCATACAGGCGCCGGTGACCAATACGACCTCCGCCGCGACAGCTTCGACCGCAACGCTGACCGCGACCGCGGCCAACACGAATGCCGTGCGGATCAGCGGCGTGCCGGTCGAGATCGCCGCGGCCGCACGTGCCGGCAAGACGCGGTTCGACATCAGCCTCGATCCGATCGACCTCGGCCGCATCGACGTCCGCATCAATGTCGACCGCAACGGCCAGGTCACTTCGCATCTCACCGTCGAGAAGCCGGAGACGCTGCAGATGCTGCGGCAGGACGCGCCGCAATTGCAGCGCGCGCTCGACGATGCCGGCCTCAAGACCGGCAGTAACGGGCTGTCCTTCAGCCTGCGCGACCAGAATTCATCGGGCCAGAATTCCGGCCAGAACAACGACAATGGCGGCAATGCCCGCCGGCTGATCATCAGCGAGGACGACACCGTTGCTGCCGCGCCCGTCGGGCGCGGTTACGGCCGCATGCTCGGATCGAGCAGCGGCGTCGACATCAGAGTGTGAGGAGTATTCGAACATGACCACCACGAATGCCGCCACCGCCCCGACGCCTGTCTCCGGGACGACCGACGTCCCGAAGTCGTCCTCGTCGAACTCGCTGAGCTCGAACACGGGCGCGACGCTCGCCGGCAACTTCCAGACCTTCCTGACGCTGCTGACGACGCAGCTGCAGAACCAGAACCCGCTCGATCCGCTCGACACCAACCAGTTCACCCAGCAGCTGGTGCAGTTCGCCGGCGTCGAGCAGCAGCTCAAGACCAACGATTCACTGTCCCAGCTCGTCACCCTGCAGCAGACCACGCAGGCGACCCAGGCGCTGGGCTTCGTCGGCAAGACCGCGCTGGTCGACGGCTCGACCGCGACCATGACGAAGTCGTCGGCGACCTGGCATCTCAACGTGCCCAGCGACTCGACCGTCAACATCACGGTTGCCAATTCCAGCGGCCAGACCGTGTTCACCGGCAAATATACCGCCGCGGCCGGCAAGGACATTCCCTTCACCTGGAACGGAATGGGCAATGACGGTACGCAATGGCCCGACGGCAAGTACACGATCACGGCGACGGGCAAGGACGTGGCGAACAACAATGTCGGCATCGCCGCGCAGGTGCAGGGCGTGGTGTCGTCCGTCGACCTGACCCAGTCGCCACCGCTGCTCACCATCGACGGCGCCAGCTACACCCTGAGCCAGGTCAAGAGCATCATCGCCACCAGCAGCAATTAAGGGCGCGCGCCTCGCCACACACGAGATGTCATCCCCGCCTAGTGCGCAATTGCGCACGGGGGCGGGGATCCATAACCACAGGACGTCGTTTTCGCGTGAGACGTAACCCCGAGTCGTCGTCAAACTACTCCCTGGGGTTATGGGTCCCGGGCTCGCGCGACGCACGCCCCCGGGACGACGGCTGAGGGCTTTGCGGCACCGCGCGCAGGCTCCGTTTGTTAGTAAAGTATTTACCTTCTGCCCGCTCGGACGGCTCGGATCATGGTGTCCAGCCCTCCGGGCCGGCTGTGTTCCAGCCATTTTCAACGAGAATTGTATTGAAGCCTTAGGCTTAGCGGATTTTTAAGCCCGCACGCGTAGGGTTACGGCGTGAGTTCAGTGGTTGAGAGTTTGTGAGTACGCCATGACAGAACCCCATCGCCCGAGGGTAAAATACGTCATCGGGCCGGACGGCAGTCCGCTGACGATCGCAGATCTGCCCGCACCCGGCACCAAACGCTGGGTCATCCGCCGCAAGGCCGAAGTCGTCGCCGCTGTGCGTGGCGGACTTCTCTCCCTCGAGGAGGCCTGCAGCCGTTACACCCTGACGGTCGACGAATTCCTTTCCTGGCAGTTTTCCATCGACCAGCACGGTCTGGCGGGTCTTCGCACCACCCGCATCCAGCAATATCGCCAGTAAGCGATCCGGAAATCTGCAGCTTTTGACGAAAATCGGCCCCGCCCCGCGAGGCCGATTTTTTTCATGTTTCCTTTTGGCGCGACTTTTGTCCCAGCTCTTAACCTTCGTTAACCATATCGAAACCATCACCTAGGCAATAATTGCCCACTCGACCGCTCGGTTGCGGGTCGAAGCTTCGGGGCGGTTGCTTGCAAGGTCTTGCGGACTTTTTGAAGGGTATCGGCGCCGCCCGGTTCGGGGCGATGATCGCGGTCACCGCCGCGCTCATCGGCTTTTTCGCGTTCGTCATCATGCGCGTGACCACGCCGCAGATGACGACGCTGTTCACCGACCTCTCGGTCGAGGATTCTTCGGGCATTATCAAGGATTTGGAGCGACAGGGCATCCAGTTCGAGCTGCGCAATGAAGGCAGCATCATCATGGTGCCCAAGGACAAGGTCACCCGTCTGCGGATGAAGCTCGCCGAGGGCGGCCTGCCCAAGGGCGGCGGCGTCGGCTACGAAGTGTTCGACAAGTCGGATGCACTCGGCACCACCTCTTTCGTCCAGAACATCAACCATCTCCGCGCGCTCGAAGGCGAGCTCGCCCGCACCATCCGTGCCATCGACCGCATCCAGGCCGCCCGCGTCCACCTCGTGCTGCCCGAGCGCCCGCTGTTCTCGCGCGAGGCGCCGGAGCCGTCGGCCTCGATCGTGGTGCGGGTCCGCGGCTCGCTCGAGGCCCAGCAGATCCGCGCCATCCGCCACCTCGTCGCCTCCGCCGTCAACGGGCTCAAGCCGCAGCGGGTCTCGATCGTCGACGAGGCCGGCTCGTTGCTCGCCGACGGCGCCGCGACCGATCCGGAGCAGGCGGTCGGCGACGAGCGCCGCACCGCCTTCGAGAAGCGGATGCGCAAGCAGGTCGAGGACATCGTCTCCTCCGTGGTCGGCTCCGGCCGCGCCCGCGTCCAGCTCTCCGCCGATTTCGACTTCAACAAGGTCACCCAGACCTCGGACAAGTTCGATCCCGAGGGCCGCGTGCTGCGCTCGAGCCAGACCCGGGAAGAGAGCAGCCTCACCGCCGACAATAACGGCCAGGTCACCGTCAACAACGAGCTGCCCGGCAACCAGCAGAACAGCGGTCCGACGGCGAAGGACCAGAGCAAGAAGACCGAAGAGACCAACAATTACGAGATCTCCCGCACCACCAAGACCGAGGTGACCGAGGCCGGCCGGGTCAACCGCATCTCGGTCGCGGTGCTGGTCGACGGCATCTATTCCAAGAACGACAAGGGCGAGCTCGCCTACACGGACCGCACCAAGGAACAGCTCGACCGCATCGCCACCCTGGTGCGCTCGGCGATCGGCTTCGACCAGAAGCGCGGCGACCAGGTCGAGGTCGTCAACCTGCGCTTTGCCGACGCCCCCTCCACCGCCCCGATCGCCGAGCCCTCCGGTTTCCTCGGCACGCTGCAGTTCACCAAGGACGACGTCATGTACTTCGTCGAGCTCGGCGTGATGATGCTGCTCGGCCTGGTCGTGCTGTTCCTGGTGATCCGCCCGCTGGTCAAGCGCATCCTCGCCTCCGAGGAGGTCGCCGCCGCCATCTCCGGCGCCCTCACCGGCCCCGCCGCTTCGGAGGAGGCCGCGCCTGCCGGGCAGGCGCTGCTGCCGGGCGGCGCCGCCAGCGCGATCGACGTCGCCACCATTCAGGGCCAGGTCCATGCCCAGTCCGTTCATCGCGTCGGCGAGCTCGCCGAGCGCAACCCCAACGAAACCGTCGCCATCATCCGCCAATGGCTGACCGAACCCGCGAAATAATCGAGAAGTGAACTGACATGGCCGGCAACCTGCAAAACGCCAATTCCAACGACATCACCAGCGTGATCTCGACGCTCGGCGCCCGCCAGGGCAGCCGCGCGGGCGGCAAGAGCGAAGCGGTGACGGGACCCAAGCGCGCCGCGATCCTGATGCTGGCGTTGGGCGAGCAATATGGCGGCAAGATCTGGTCGATGCTCGACGACGACGAGGTGCGCCAGCTCTCGCTGGAAATGTCGACGCTCGGCACCGTCGAGGTCGACACGGTCGAGGACATGCTGCTCGAATTCGTCTCGCGCATGTCGGCTTCCGGCGCGCTGATGGGCAATTTCGACGCCACCGAGCGGCTGCTGCAGCAATACCTGCCGCCGGAGCGCGTCAACGGCATCATGGACGAGATCCGCGGCCCCGCCGGCCGCAACATGTGGGAAAAGCTCTCCAACGTGCAGGAAGAGGTCCTCGCCAACTACCTCAAGAACGAATATCCGCAGACCATCGCGGTCGTGCTGTCGAAGCTGAAGCCGGAACACGCCGCGCGCGTGCTCGGCATCTTCCCCGAGGAGCTCGCGCTCGACGTCGTCAACCGCATGCTGAAGATGGAAGCGGTACAGAAGGAGGTGATCGAGAGCGTGGAGAAGACGCTGCGCACCGAATTCATGTCCAACCTGTCACAGACCCGCCGCCGCGACGCCCACGAGGTGATGGCGGAAATCTTCAACAATTTCGACCGCCAGACCGAAACCCGCTTCATCACGTCGCTGGAAGAGGACAATCGCGAATCGGCAGAGCGCATCAAGGCGCTGATGTTCACCTTCGACGACCTCGTGAAGCTGGATTCCGGTTCGGCCCAGACCCTGATGCGCAATGTCGACAAGGACAAGCTCGGCGTCGCGCTCAAGAGCGCCAACGAGGACGTCCGCAACTTCTTCTTCGGCAACATGTCCTCGCGCGCGGCCAAGATGCTCCAGGACGACATGGCGGCGATGGGCCCGGTCCGCCTGCGCGACGTCGACGAGGCCCAGGCGCTGCTGGTCAACCTCGCCAAGGACCTCGCCGCCAAGGGTGAGATCATGCTGACCAAGAACCGCGCCGACGACGAGCTGGTGTATTGATGGGCGCCCCGGCAAAATTCCTGTTCGACACCGACTTCGCAGCGCCGGAGCGGTCGCCGCGGGAGAGGGCTGCGACCGCCGCCGAGATCGCCCAGAAGATCGCGGAAGCCGAGGCGCGCGCCTATCAGGACGGCTTTGCCGCCGGCCAGCGCGAAGCCAAGGCCGAGAGCGACCGCCGCGTCGCGCTCGCCATGGAAGAGATCAACATCGGTATCCGGGGCGTCGCCGCCGGCATCGGCAACATCGAGACCAAGATGGAGACCGAGGCGGTCGACGTCGCGGTGGCGGTGGCGCGCAAGCTGTGCGCCGATCTGGTTGCCGCCGAGCCGCTCGGCGAGATCATGGCGTTGGTCAAGGACTGCTTCTCGCACCTGGTCGCGACGCCGCATCTCGTCGTCCGCATCAATGACGCGCTCTACGACAGCGCGCGCGAGAAGGTCGAGCGGCTCGCCAAGCAGAGCGGCTTCGAGGGCCGGCTGGTGATCCTGGCCGAGCCCGATATCGCCACCGGCGACTGCCGGATCGAATGGGCCGACGGCGGCGTCGTGCTGGAGCGCGGTGCCATCGCGGCCAAGATCGACGAAATGGTCGGACGCTATATCGCGTCCCGCAGGGGAGCTAAGCCATGAGCGACACGGACGGACAGGTCCCGCTGCCCGATCTCAACGGTCCGATGCCGCCTGCCGGCACCGACATCGGCTACAACGAGGACGAATATGCGGCGCGCGCCGCCGCCGACCTCGAGGCGGTGTTCGACGTGCCGGTGCAGGTCTCGGCCGTGCTCGGCCGCTCCAAGATGGACGTCAGCGAGCTGTTGAAGCTCGGGCCCGGCACTGTGCTCGAGCTCGATCGCCGCGTCGGCGAGGCCATCGACATCTACGTCAACAACAAGCTGGTCGCCCGCGGCGAAGTCGTCCTGGTCGAGGACAAGCTCGGCGTGACCATGACCGAAATCATCAAGACCGAACGCAGCTAATAGCGCAAGGAATGACGCGCGGCAGCGCGACCAGACGGACAGGAGACTGACATGCGGCTTCTCATCGTTGGCACATTGAAGGGCCAGCTCACCACCGCCACCAAGATCGCGATGGAGAACGGCGCCACCGTGACCCACGCCGAGGATCACGAGCAGGCGATGCGCGTGCTGCGCGGCGGCAAGGGCGCCGACCTCCTGCTGGTCGACGTCGCCCTCGACATCCGCGACCTCGTGATGCGGCTCGAGGCCGAGCACATCCACGCGCCGATCGTCGCCTGCGGCATCACCAACGACGCCCGCGCCGCGGTCGCCGCGATCCACGCCGGCGCCAAGGAATACATCCCGCTGCCGCCGGATCCGGAGCTGATCGCCGCAGTGCTGGCCGCCGTCGCCAACGATTCCCGCGAGCTGGTCTATCGCGACGAGGCCATGGCCAAGGTGATCAAACTCGCCCAGCAGATCGCGGGCTCCGATGCCTCGGTTATGGTCACCGGCGAATCCGGCACCGGCAAGGAAGTGCTGGCCCGCTACGTCCACACCCGCTCGGCCCGCGCCAAGCGGCCGTTCATCTCGATCAACTGCGCCGCGATCCCCGAGCATCTGCTGGAATCCGAGCTGTTCGGCCACGAGAAGGGCGCCTTCACCGGCGCGATCGCGCGCCGGATCGGCAAGTTCGAGGAAGCGACCGGCGGCACGCTGCTGCTCGACGAAATCTCGGAGATGGACGTCCGCCTGCAATCAAAACTGCTGCGCGCCATCCAGGAGCGCGTGATCGACCGCGTCGGCGGCACCAAGCCGGTGCCGGTGGACATCCGCATCATCGCGACCTCGAACCGCAACCTGGCTGAAGCCGTGCGCGAAGGCACGTTCCGCGAGGATCTGCTGTTCCGCCTCAACGTCGTGAATCTGAAGATCCCGCCGCTGCGCGAACGTCCCCTCGACATCCTCGAGCTCGCCCAGCATTTCGTGAAGAAATATGCCGAAGCCAACGGCGTACCGGTGCGCCCGATCTCCGCGGAAGCGCGCCGCGTGCTCTCCACCAACCGCTGGCAGGGCAACGTTCGCGAGCTCGAAAACACCATGCACCGCTCGGTGCTGATGGCGCAGGGCGACGAGATCGGCCCCGACGCCATCCTCACCCCGGACGGCGACCGCCTCGACCTCGCCAAGACCGCCCCGGCCGTGGCACATGCGACCATGGCCGCCGAGCAGGTGACACGGGCGCTTGTGGGCCGCACCGTCGCTGACGTCGAACGCGACCTGATCCTGGAGACGCTGAAGCACTGCCTCGGCAACCGGACCCATGCCGCAAACATTCTGGGCATCTCGATCCGCACGCTGCGCAACAAGCTCAACGAATATTCCGACGGCGGAATTCCGATCACACCGGCGGGGACGCCGGGCGAATATCCGCGGATGCCGATGGTGGGGGCGTAGGTCTCCACACTGGTTGAGAATGCAAATGCCCGGGCTGGTCCCGGGCATCTTGTTTTGCGCGTCCACCGGCAGAGTCCCGTAGCCCGGATGGAGCGAAGCGCAATCCGGGGTTAGCTCCGCGATCGGGATTCCCGGATTTCGCTTCGCTCCATCCGGGCTACGGGACCTATCACATGGCCGCACCGCATCCGGCGACTAGGTCGCGCCTACGCGAGGCTCTATAAGCAAAGCCCTAGAACCACGCGAGGATACACATGTCGGAAGCTCAAATCACGGACTGGCTGGCGTCGCAGCGGCAGGCGATGATCGATCTGCTGCGCGACGTCGTGAACATCGATTCCGGATCCTATGACAAGGAAGGCGTCGATTCGGTCGGTGCGCGGTTCGAGCGGCATTTTGCCGAGCATGGCATTCCGTTCCGGCGCGAGAGCAACGCCACCTTCGGCGATGCGATCCATGCCGAGATCGCCAAACCCGGCAGCAACGAGAAGCCGGTGCTGTTGATGGGCCATCGCGACACCGTGTTCGGCAAGGGCGAGGCCGGACGGCGTCCGTTCACGATTGAGGGCAAGCGCGCCTATGGACCCGGCGTTGCCGACATGAAGTCCGGCGTCGTCATGAACATCTTCGTGGCGACCGCCTTCCACAAATTCGGCGGCAGCCCGCATCCGATCAAGGTGCTGATCACCTCGGACGAGGAGATCGGCTCGCCCTCTTCGCGCCCGGTGATCGAGCGCGAGGGACGCGCCGCACGCGCCGTGTTCAATTCCGAGCCGGGACGGCCGACCGGCAACATCGTCACCGGCCGCAAGGGCGGCATCTTCATGCACTTCGCCATCACCGGCAAAGCCGCGCATTCCGGCGCCAATTTCGCCGCGGGCGTCAGTGCGATCGGCGAGCTCGCGCACAAGATCGTCCATATCCACGCGCTGACCGATCTCGACAAGGGCATCACGCTGAATGTCGGTCTCGTCTCGGGGGGGCAGTCGGTGAACACAACGGCGCCCTCAGCAGAGGGCCAGATCGACCTGCGTTACGTCGATCCGGCGGATCGTGCGAGGATCATGGCCGCGATCGAGACCATCATCGCGACCTCTTACGTGCCGGGCACGAGTGCGACGCTGACGGTCAAGGGCGAGTTCGTGCCGGTGGTGCAGAGCGCGGAGTCGAAGACGCTGTTCGACGGCTATCAAGCGGCCGCAAAGCAGGTCGGCCTTACGACGCTCCAGGGCGAGTTTTCCGGCGGCTGCGCCGATTCCGGCTTCACCGCCGCAGTCGGCACGCCGACGATCTGCGGCCTCGGGCCGGTTGGCGGGCTCGCGCACACGCCGGAGGAATATCTCGAGCTCGACAGCATCGTGCCGCGCGCCCAGGCGCTGGCGCTGGCGATTTTGCGGGGGTGAACACAGGTGCCGTAGGGTGGGCAAAGGCGCGTTTGCGCCGTGCCCACCATTCGTCTCGTTCGATAGCAGCGGTGGGCACGCTTCGCTTTGCCCACCCTACGAGACCTACCAAGTCCTACGAATAACTCGGCGCGTCCGGCTTGCGGAAGATGTGGATGGGGTCGCCCGGCACGATCGGCTGGCCGCTGAACATTGCATAGGCGTAGAGCGCGAGGTAGCCGATTGCGAGCGCGCCGATGGCGTAGAAGGCCCAGGTCGCGACGCGTTTCATCGTTCCGCTCCATTGCCGTCCCGGACGGGACCGCTTAGGGCGCTTCTAGAGCGATGACGGGGAAAAGGCCAGCCTGAAGGCCCGCTTGTCAGCGGCGATCAAACGCCGCGCAGGCCCCGGGCGGGAAGGCTGACGTCTGCGAGCCGAGCCGCGTCCTCGTCCTGGTCGACCGCCACATACTGGCCGTGCCAATAGGCCAATGCAGCATTGCGGGTCGAATTCCTGACGCTCCTGACGCGGCCGATGACGATGCCGTGCGAGTGGCGTTCGACGATCTCCTCGACCTCGCAATCGACCGCGGACAATGCACCGACGAGCAGCGGAACGCCGGAGACCGCCGTCACCCACTGGCTGCCGGCAAAGCGATCGGCGCCCTTCAGGCCGCCCTTGCCGGCAAAACGCTCGGCGACGTCCAGCTGATCGGCCGCCAGCATATTCACCCCGAAGGCACCGTAACGCTTGATCAGCGGGAAGGACGAGGCATCGCGGTTGATGCTGACCAGCAGCGTCGGCGGTTCGACCGACAGCGAGGTCACCGAGGTGACCGTCATGCCGGTGATGTCCTTGCCCCGCCCGGCGGTGATGACGCTGACGCCGCCCGTGAGGTGGCGCATGGCGCCGCGGAAATCGGCGGACGAGACGGCAGTTTCAGTCATGAGATCGCGGGGCACTACATTCATGGCATGGTCCCCGAACCGGGGTTCCCTTGTATTTAGGTACGATCTTCCGCCGACAAAAGATGGCTCAGGATCGAGCCTTCGAGGCTTGCGAGCTCGGCGGAGCCGCGTTCGCGCGGCCGGGCGGCGTTAACCGTAACGTCGTGGGCAATCCGGCCCTCATCGATCACCAGCACCCGGTCGGCCAAGGCAACGGCCTCGGAGACGTCGTGGGTCACCAGGATCGCGGTAAAGCCCTGGTCGCGCCAGACCCGCTCCAGCAGACGCTGCATCGAGATGCGGGTCAGCGCATCCAGCGCGCCGAGCGGCTCGTCGAAGGCGAGCACCCGGGGACGGGAGACCAGCGCGCGGCCGAGCGCGACGCGCTGCTTCTGGCCGCCCGACAGCACCGACGGCCACTGGTCACGCTTGTCGGCCAGCCCGACCTCGGTCAGCGCCTTTTCGGCGCGCGCATGCGCGTCGCCGGAGGACCGATCTCGGCCGAGGCCGACCTCGACATTGGCGAGCACGCGCGCCCAGGGCAGCAGGCGCGGCTCCTGGAACATCACGCGGATGTCCTCGGGCTGGACATCCTGGCCGAAGCTGATGCTGCCGGCCTCGAACTTTTCCAGACCGGCGATCAGACGCAGCAGCGTGCTCTTGCCGCAACCGCTCTTGCCGACGATGGCGACGAACTGGCCGGCGGGGATGTGCAGGTCGATGCCGCGCAGCACCTCGTTGTCGACGAAGGACTTGCGCAAGCCGCGAATGCTGAGCGGCAGGCCTGTGGTCTGCGCTTGACGTTCTTCTTGGCGCTCCTCGCGCACGACGCGCGCCTGCGGCACGAAATTGGCGCGGCTGGCGAGCTCGGTTTCGGGAAGGGTCGTACGAAGAGCTGTCTGCATGTGATTCCCAGTATTTCTGCTCAGCGTTTCTGGAAGGCGGGGTGCCAGGAGAGCGTCAGGCGCTCCAGCACACGGGAGGCGCTGTCGGCGAGCTTGCCGAGCAGGGCGTAGATCAGGATCGAGAGCACGACGACGTCGATCAGCATGAACTCGCGCGCCTGCATCGCCATGTAGCCGAGGCCTGAAGACGCCGCGATGGTCTCGGCGACGATCAGGGTGAGCCACATGATGCCCAGCGCGAAGCGGATGCCGACGAAGATCGAAGGCAGCGCGCCGGGGAAGATCACCCGTCGGAACAGCTCGCTGTCGGTCATGCCGTAGATGCGGCCCATCTCGATCAGCTGCGGGTCGACGGTTCGGATGCCGTGCAGCGTGTTGAGGTAGATCGGGAAGAACACGCCGAGCGCCACCAGGAACAGCTTTGCGCTCTCGTCGATGCCGAACCACAGAATGACCAGCGGGATCAGCGCCAGATGAGGCACGTTGCGCACCATCTGGAGCGTGGTGTCGGTGAGCTTGGCCGAGAGCTGCGACAGGCCGTTGGCGAGACCGAACGCGAAACCGATGCCGCCGCCAATCAGGAAGCCGATCGAGGCGCGCCAGAACGACACCCAGATGTTACGGACGAGCTCGCCGGAGAGCAGCAGCTTCCAGCCCGCGAGCACGACGTCGCTCGGCGCCGGCAGCACCCGCGTCGGCACGAAGCCGGTGACGCTCGCGACCTGCCAGATTGCGATGATGGCGAGCGGCACGATCCACTGGATCAGGCCGTCAACCCGCGGCAGGCGGAAGCTGCGCGGAAGTGAAACGCTGTCGATCAGGCTCATGACTCGGACACTCGCTGCTGCGGACGGTAATCGCTGCCGACGGTCTCGCCGAACGGACCGCCGTTGAAGTGCAGTTTGGTTACGTTGCTCGGCTGCTCAAGCGAGAGCAGCGGGAATACCAGCTCGGCGAAGCGATAGGCTTCCTCCAGATGCGGGTAGCCCGACATGATGAAGGTATCGATGCCGATGTCCTGATACTCCCTGATGCGGGCCGCCACCGTCTGGGCGTCGCCGACCAGCGCCGTGCCGGCGCCGCCGCGCACGAGACCAACACCGGCCCACAGGTTCGGGGCGATCTCGAGCTTGTCGCGTTGGCCGCCATGGAGCTGCGCCATGCGCTGCTGGCCGACCGAGTCCATGCGGGCAAAGTTCTTCTGCGCCAGCGCGATGGTGTCGTCGCTGACATGCCTGATCAGCTCGTTCGCAGCGCGCCAGGCCTCTTCATTGGTCTCGCGGACGATCACATGAAGACGAATGCCGAAGGAGAGCTTGCGGCCGCGCGTAGCTGCGACCTCCCTCACCTTCGCGATCTTCTCGGCAACCAGCGCCGGCGGCTCGCCCCAGGTGAGATATTTGTCGACGGCGTCGACGGCGACGTCGATGCCGGCATCGGATGAACCGCCGAAATAGAGCGGCGGCCGTGGCGCCTGCACCGGCGGAAACAGCAGCTTGCCACCCTCGACATGGATGTGCGTGCCCTCGACATTGACGGTCCTGCCGGCGAGCAGGTCGCTATAGACGTTGAGGAACTCGCGGGTGACCTCGTAGCGTTCGTCATGGCCGAGGAAGATGCCGTCGCCCTTGTTCTCGACGGGGTCGCCGCCGGTGACGACGTTGACGAGCAGCCGGCCATTGGTGACGCGGTCGAGCGTCGCGGTCATGCGCGCCGCCACGCTCGGCGATTGCAGGCCGGGGCGGACGGCCACGAGATAGCGCAGCCGCTCGGTGAACGGCGCAACCGAGGAGGCGACGATCCAGGAATCCTCGCAAGACCGCCCGGTCGGCAACAGCACGCCGTAATAACCGAGCTGGTCGGCGGCCTGCGCAATCTGGCGCAGATAGTTGAAGTTGACCTCACGGCCGCCGATGCCCGTGCCGAGATAGCGGCCGTCGCCGTGGGTCGGCAGGAACCAGAGGATGTTGGCGTTGGACTGCTTACTCATATGCTTGCTCACGATCCTGGTTTCCGGGCCACGTCGGAAATCTTGATGGATTTGGGGATCAGGTTGAGCGCGAAGAACGCATCCGCAACCTGCTGCTGGTCGGCGATGACGGCATCGGTGATCGGCTTGATGCCGTAGGCCTGCCGCTTCAGCGCCACCTCGACCACGGGGACCGACAGGCCGATCGCCGGAGCCAGCTGCTCGGCAACCGCGTGGATGTCGCCCTTGGCCCAATCGTCGACCGAACTCAGCTCGGCCAGCACGGCGTCGACGATCTTCGGGTTGGCTTCGAGGAATTTCTTCGAGGCGAAATAGAACTGGTAGTTGGCGACGATGCCGGTGCCGTCGGCGAGCGTGCGCGCGCCGGTGGCGGCTTCCGCGGCGGCCTGGAAAGGATCCCAGATCACCCAGGCATCGACCGCGCCGCGCTCGAAGGCGGCGCGCGCATCGGCCGGCGCCAGGAACACCGGCTCGATCTCGGAATATTTGACGCCCGCCTTCTCCAGCGCCTTGACCAGGAGATAGTGGACGTTGGAGCCCTTGTTGAGCGCGACCTTCCTGCCCTTGAGATCGGCGACCGATTTCAGCGGGCTGTCCTTCGGCACCAGAATCGCCTCGCCCTTCGGCGCCGGCGGCTCGTAGGCGACGTACTGAATCGGCGCGCCGGCGGCCTGCGCGAAGATCGGCGGGGCCTCACCGGTGTTGCCGAAATCGATCGCGCCGACATTGAGCGCCTCAAGCAGCGGCGGGCCGGACGGGAATTCTGTCCACACCACCTTGTAACCGTCCGCCGCGAGCTTCGGCTCCAGCGTGCCCTTGCTCTTGAGCAGCACCAGCTTGCCGTATTTCTGGTAGCCGATGCGGACGACCTTGTCTTGTTTGTCCTGGCCGTAGGACGTGCCGACCGCGGCGGCGACGATGCCGATCGACAGCACGATGGCCGCGATCAGACGTTGAATGATACGCCTCATGTTCAAACCCTTGTGCGTGGGAAGAGTGGTCGGCACGATCAGGCTGCCGGGTTACGCCAGACGATGTCGCGAACGACGATCGGCTTCGGGATCAGGCCGAGCTTGTAGAAGCGGTCGGCGACGCCCTGTTGGGTCACGACGATGTCGTCGGTGACGGGGCCGACCACGAAGTTCGCGCGGTCGGCCGCGACCGTCTGGATGTCCAGCGGGACGCCGGTGACTGCGGCGAGCCATTTGGCGACCTCGCCGCGATTCTGTTCGGCCCATTTGCCGGTCGCGGTCGTCACGTCGACGATCTGCTGCAGGATGGCGCCGTGATTCTTCGCGAACTCGCGGTTGGCGATCTAGAAGGAATTGGTCTTGGTGACCTCGCGCGCATTGATCAGGATGCGGCCACCCTGTTTGGTCTCGCCGATCGCGAAATACGGATCCCAGATCGCCCAGGCCTCGATGCTGGCATTGGCAAACGCAGGGCCCGCGTCCGGCGGCGTCAGATAGACCGGGGTGATGTCGGCATAGGTGAGACCGGCCTTCTCCAGCGTCTGCACCACGACATTGTGGGCGCTGGACCCCTTGGTGAAGCCGATGCGCTTGCCCTGCAGATCGGCGATGGAGCGGATCGGCGAATCCTTCGGCACCAGGATGCCCTGGCCGTTGGTGATGGGCTGGCCCGCGGCATAGACGATCGCGGCGCCCGCGGCCTGCGCGAACACCGGCGGGGAATCGCCGACCGCGCCGAAATCGACGCTACCGACGTTCATCGCCTCCATCATCGGCGGGCCCGAGGAGAACTCGACCCATTTCACGTCGATGCCTTGCGGATTGAAATGCTTTTCCAAGGAAGCCTGCTGGCGCGTGATAACCAGCACGCCTGTCTTCTGGTAGCCGATACGAATTTCCTTCACCGCGCCCTGCGCGTTCGCGCGCGAGGCGAACGCTGCCGCCACTGCGGTTCCAGCGGACAATTTCAAGAAGTCACGACGCTGCATTCCAAAACTCCCGGCCACACGCGGCCGTCATTCATTTCTGATGAATGATGGTGCGGAGCGGGAAGAGTGTCGAGACGCCAAGGAAAATAGCGATGCGAGCACTGCGCGTGTGGCGAAGCGCATGATTAATCTTTCAAGCGGCCGCGCTCATGCAGAGGGATTTTTTTCCGCACGCGAATGTGAGAGCCGCGTGGATCTGGTCAACGCTCCCAGCGCCGGAACATAAAATGTCGAAAACAACCCCATGCACAGTAGCCGACGATAGTCCGATCAATGACTTACGTATTATCCGAAGTTCGTTTGACACGTCGGGCAAAACAGGCGCATGATGGCACCGTGGCGAACAGGATCTGTGGTGACGGAGAGCTCCATCCACCACCTCGTTGTCATTCCCCGCGAAAGCGGGGAATCCAGTATCCCAGAGACGTCAATGCTTCACACGACTGCCGCAGCGTACTGGATCGCCCGCTTTCGCGGGCGATGACAACGCCTTTGTGGCGACGGCGCGCCCTGTAAGCTAATGCAACCATCTCACCGGCAGGTTCTGCAGCCCGCGGAACGCCCAGCCACCGATCCGCACCGGCTCGTCATCGGCGATCTCGAGCTGTTTGGCGCGCGCGAACACCGTCGGCAGCGCGACATCCGCGATCATCGCACGCGAGGCCCAGGCGCCGGCGCAGAAATGCGGGCCCGCGCCGAAGGCGACGCTCTTGGAGGTGTCACGCCGCACGTCGAACTGGTCGGCGCGCTCAAAATGCTTCTCGTCGCGATTAGCGGAGCCGAACATCAGGAACACGCGCTCATCCAGCTCGAACGAGACGTCGCGGATGCTCCACGGCTTTGCGATGCGCCGCGGCGACATGCCGATCGGCGAGATCCAGCGCGCGTATTCCTCGAACGCCTCGAGCCAGGACACCTCGCCCTTGCGCACGAGAGCGAGCTGGTCGGGATGGCTCAGCAGCGCCCACACCGTGCCGGCGATCGCCTTGCGCGGCTCGTTCTGGCCGCCAGAGATCGCGAGTTTTACATTTGCGCGCACGTTCTCCATCGGCATGCCCGCAGCGAGGAGTACGCCGAGGATACTTTGATCGGGATGCTTGCGCATCACGGGCAGGATGTCGTCGATCGCAGCATCGATGCCTGACGTCGCGGCATGGCAGCGCGCCTCGACGGCGGGATCGCCGCCATAGTTCGCGATGCCCTCGATCATGCCTTGCGACCACGCGTCCATGTCCTGGAAGCCGATATTGGTGAGGCCGGTGATCGACTTCAGGCATTCGCCGGAAAACGGCAGCGCGAAGTCGCGCATAAAATCGATCCGCCCCGGCTCGATCGCACCGATGATGCGGTCGGCATGGGCCTGGAACAGCGCGGTCCAGTGCGCCTTCACCGTCTTCGGCGACACCGTCGGAAACATCGCGCGCCGCTCGATTTGATGCGCCTCGCCATCCTTGCGCATCATGTTGTGGCCCATCAGCCGATTCATCAGGCCGGCGGGCTGGTGCGAGGAGAACACGTCGATCTGCTTCTCGGAGATCGAGATGTCGTCGCGGCTCGCAAGCAGCGTCGAGCCGAGCTGCGGCACGAAGGCGATCGGCGCCTCCTTACGCATTTTTGCGAGCATCGGATAGGGATCGGCCCAGAACGCTGTAGGGTCGATGTCGATGCGCGGCGCGGTGCTCAAGGCGGTCTCCCCTGATCCTCGTGTGCTTCAGGCGAGACTACCGGACTCTGCTGCCGGCGTCTGTCCCTAGCGATAGGGACGGACGGCATTGGGGCGTGTGTTCATAAGCTTGATCCGCGCGGGCGCGATAGCGAGGTCCGCATGGCCCACAACAGCGGACATCGACAAACGCAGGAGCGACGGTCGTTATGGTCCATAAGTGGACGTCAAAACGTGAGGGTTCAAGACGCGACGTCGGTCACCGGAACTCAGTCGAAGACCGCCAGAGTCTTGTCATCGCGGACCTCGAGGAAGCGAGCCGCCACGACCTCGCGGCTGGCGCCACTGGCTTTCGTTGCCAGTATACAGGCGACATAGTCGGGACGCTTTACATCCGGCTGCGACATCATCGATTCGATCCAGGATGTCGCCAGAATACGGCAGACTCTTCGAGAGAGCAGACGCACCCAGAAACTGGCGTCGAGACGGGCAAAGCCGATCAACGCAGTATGCGGGCCTCCATCGGACTGCATCAGGCAAATCGAACTCGTATCGACACCAAGGTCTGAGCTGTACAACGGAAACCCGAACTCAGGTGGTTTGGGGGAATGGCAGTGAGCCGGCCGCCATTCACGGTTGCCAAATTCAAGCGCCTCCGCCGGGGCCGTCTTCGCGAAGCTAGCCTTGACCTTGTCGACGGTCTTGCCCGGCTTAACAGGATCTTTTGGTTCGATCGAAAGCTCGAACGGAAAGCTCTCCACGTTCGACACCATGAACACGCCAAGGAAGCCGTACACGGAAAATCCAAAGGGACGTGTTTCGACCACCTTGTCTCCGACACGGGCGACCCATGTCAGCTCATGGGAAGACATCGACGCAGATGTCGACGCATCCGGTCCATACTTGGCTTTAGCTGCACGATTCCACTCGTCGATGTGGGAGAGGTCCGACTTTTCCGATGTCGTAACGGCGAAATACCCAGTCCGGCGCGAATGCGGGACAGGCCAATCCGTCACCAGGAGGACAACGGACATTGCTGCCGCCCCGCAAAACAGCGCCGCCGCGATCACTTTCTTGAGCACCAGCGTCACCGATTGAACAGAGCGACCAGACCATTGCGGCAGCTAAGATTCGCGCCGAATGTTGTCCCTTTCGTTTGATTGAAGCTGACTACGTAAGCAACCAAAGGTTAAGCTCTGGTATCTGCAGTACGTGACGGTGCTGAGGGCCGCTCCGGGGCACAAGCTGACCTAAAGGCGACAACTGGATGCCTCCTTGTCCTCAGTTGCGGCCCGAGGACGGAGCACTGACTTACCGGACCTCGGCGATCTTCGGTCCAGGTGACAACATCTGCGCGTTAGCCGCCAGGGGCCGCTTCGACGGCGATGCCGGGTCCGGCAACCGGAAAGCGGCGTCGGCCGGCGCTCCCTGGGATGGTCGACGTGCCGCCGTTGCCGGAAGCACGATCACTTTCGCTCCGACTTTCACCCGCTCATAGAGATCCGTGACGTCGTCATTGGTCAGCCGGATACAGCCGGACGAAACCTTCTTCCCGATGGTAGCGGGGTTGTTGGTGCCGTGAATGCGATATTCGGTCTCGCCGAGATACATCGCCCGGGCGCCGAGCGGATTGCCGGGACCGCCCGCCATGAACCGCGGCAGATAAGGCTGACGCGAGACCATCTCCACAGGCGGATGCCAATCCGGCCATTCTGCCTTACGGGCCACAGTCTGCTCACCGGACCATGTGAAACCTTCGCGGCCGACACCGATGCCGTAGCGCATCGCTTGGGCGTCGTTCAGAACGAAATAGAGGAATGTGTTTCCGGTATCGATGATCACGGTGCCCGGCGCCTGACGGCTGGCGTAGTCAACCACCTGCCGGACAAGTGCTCCGGGAACGCCAGCGTCGGCTTTGGGTGGTTCGACCAGAGGCGCCGGGGCCGGGATCGGAGCCGGGACCGGAATCGCAGCCGGAACTGGCGCTGATGCACGAACTGGAGTCGACACGTAAACCGGAGTTGACGACGCCTGGGCCTGCTGTGCGGACGGCTTTCGTATCGGTTGCACGTCCGCCGGGCTAGACAGCAAGCTATACCCCACGACGGCGACGGCCACGGCGCCAATCGCAACTCTCGCGGCCATGGGTATTGCGAGGGCCTCTGCCTTCTTACGTTTGGCCCGCTTGCTCATGTCTTTCCCCAGGTCACCATGCCCAAGAGAGGTACCCAGCAAAATTTAAGAAACTTCGAAGCGATGCCGCTCAGACTGGAACCGTTAGTCGTGGTTAACGCCGAACTCTTGTTCGACGCATCCGCTTTGCTCTCGGAAATGGACATTCCGGACTTGGTGTCCCCTCAGTTCAGACCGCGCGGACCCGCCAGCAAGCCCAGCACGATCGAAAACAGTTCATTCTGCGAGGAGATGCCGAGCCGCTCATAGGCGCGCTTGCGGTAGGTCAGGGTCGAATGCAGGCTGATGCCGAGCGCTCGCGAGATCGCCTCGGAGCTGAAGCCGAGCAGGATGCGGCGGCAGACGTCCTGCTCGCGCGGCGTCAGCGCGGAGAGCGGCGCGCGCGTTGCGAACAACGCGGCGAGGTTCTGGTCGGGCGTCGCGGCGGCCGCCTGCTGGAAATGACGCGCAACGCTGGCGCTGATCGCGGGCGCAATGGCCTGAAGCCGCGCACGCTCGGCGTCGCCAAAGCGGCCCTGGGCCGTGATGCGGTAGAAGTTGACATAGAAGCAGGTGTCGTCGACCCAGATCGCAGTGGCGCATTTGTCGATGATGTCAGAGTCGTTGAAGAAGATTTTCCGGTAGCGTGCGCCATACATGCGCGGCGCGAACGACGGCAGCATGATCGGCGCGCTGCCCTCGCCTTCGAACAGCGCATCACGATTGGGATCGGATTCGTGGAACTGACCGGCATAGGCCGCGCCGAGATCGCTGCCGATCGGGATGTTGCCGGCATCGAGCAGGCAACTGGCCGCGCCGGTGCGCGTCAGGGCGAACACCATGCAATGGCCGACGCCGGCCTGCCGGCGCAGTGTGTCGATGAGGACATTCGGGAAATCAGGTCGGCCGATGGCGAGCACCGCCGGCGCGATGTCGTTCGCCGCTGGAGTCGAGGCCATGTCGTGGGGCCGCATTGGTTTCCTCCGCAAAAGTTCTTTTGGCGGAAGATATCAGCAAGAGGATTTGGCAGGAAGTCGGAGACGGCGGCTTTTGCCGCTTCTGGGTCCCGGCTCTGCGCAGCAACGCTACGCGTTGCAGCGCGTCCGGACACGAGAGTGTTGCTGGTCGATGCAGAGGATGGTCTCGTGCCCCGGACGCAGCGCAGCGTGACATAAGCGCGTTTACGCGCGTCTTCGACGCGCTATGGCGCTGCTGAGCCGGGGCCCATGCCGCCGCAGCGGGACTACCCCTACCCCGCCGCGGCCTTCGCCGGCGCGACGTTGATCGCGAGCTTGCCGTAACGGTCCGTGAACGCCTCGGTGTCGATCTCCTCCAGCTTGATCTCGCCGCTCATCACGCCCTGCTTCCAGGCGGCCTGCACGGGATCGTTCTGGAACTCCGGCATCACCTCGCGGCCGAACAGCTCGAGCGATTCGCAGATGTGCTCGTGGCTGTTCTTGCCCGCTTGATTCAGCAGGATGACCTGGTCGATATGGGAGGACTGGAACCGCTTCAGCTTCTTGCGGATGGTCTCGGGCGAGCCGATCAGGCCACCGCGCAGCGCCGCCTCCTGCGCCTCCGGATTGTCGCGCTTCCACTTGTTGTACTCGTCCCACATGTTGACGGTGTAGGGCGCGGGACGCTGGCGGTTCTGCGAGGCGCCGTAGAAGCGCAGCGCGAACTGGAAGAAGGTAGCGCCGTCGGCGCGCGCACGCGCCTCCTCGTCGGTCTTCGCGCACATGAAGAACGACACCAGCGCCATGTTCGGATTGATCTCGTAGTCGGCGAGCTTGTGCAACCGCTTGGTCATCGCGTTGTAATAGGCGTGCACCCAGGCATGCGCGGCATCGGCGCTGACGAACTGGAAGCCGAGCGCGCCAAAGCCGTGACGGCCGGCGCGCTCGATGGTCGGCAGTTGCGAGCAGGCCATCCATAAAGGCGGATGCGGCTTCTGCACCGGCTTCGGCACGACATTGCGCAAGGGGATGTCGAAATACTTGCCGTGATGCTCGGAGCCGGCATCCCTGAACATCGGGAAGATCGCGGCTACGGCCTCCTCGAACACTTCCTTCTTCGTCTCCATGTCGCGGCCGAACGGCGTGAGCTCGGTGATGGAGGCGCTCTCGCCCATGCCGAATTCGCAGCGGCCGTTGGAGAGCAGGTCGAGCACCGCGACGCGCTCGGCGACGCGCGCCGGGTGGTTCGTCGTGAGCTGGAGGATGCCGTGGCCGAGCCGGATGTTTTTCGTGCGCTGGCTGGCGGCGGCGAGGAACGATTCCGGCGAGGGTGAGTGCGAGTACTCTTCGAGGAAGTGATGCTCGACGACCCAGGCGTGGTCGTAGCCGAGCTTATCGGCAAGTTCCATCTGCGAGAGCGCGTTCTGGTAGAGCTTCAGCTCGTCGCCGGCCACCCAGGGCCGTGGCAGCTGCAGCTCATAGAAGATGCCGAACTTCATGACGCCTCTCCCGCTTATTCTTGTTGCGCTCATCTTAGTGAGCGGGGAGGCGCTGTCTACGCGGTCGCAATTCCGCCGCGCGGGAGAACGCGCTTTTCGGTGCGGCGGCCATTCAGCACCACGCCGATGAAGGTGAAGCGCACCAGCAGATGATAGCTCGCCAACATCGGGAGAATCGCGACGACGAGAATGATGGCGAACTTGGCCGGCCCGGGCCAGTCGAGCTGCGACAGCGCGACCTGCAGCGCCATCACGATCGGCATGTGGATCAGATAGAGCCAGTAGGAGGCATCAGCGAGGTAGCGCCGGGTCGGGCTGAAGCCGGACATGAAGCGGAGCGCGAGGCCGAGGACAGCGAAGGTCGAGATCCATATCGCCGGCGCATACAGGATGGCGGAGACGAGCCTGAGCGTGGCGAAGCTGACCGGCAGTTTCGGCGCACCCGGCACGGACATCATCACCCCGACAAGCACGAAACTGATCAGAATGAGGCCGAGCGCCGGCAGGAGATTCCACAGCCAGCGTCGCTCCAAAATCCGCAGTAGATCGGTCTGACGATGCAGCAACCAGCCGACGCCGAATGCGGTGCCGAAACCGATCCAGGCCTGCGCGTTGGTGATGAGTGATTGATCCGGCGTCCTCACGCCCATCACGTTGATCCACCGTGGGTCCAGGCTGAACGCGATGCCGATCGGGATCGCCAGGACCAGGGGCGCCAGCGGATTTTGCATGATCTGCGCAAAGAGGCGGTCGACAACCGTTCTCAGCGTGCCTGATACATCGAGCCAGACAATTGCGCCGCGCAGCAGGAGCATGGCGACATAAAGCTCCAGCAGCACATAGAGAAACCAGAGATGGGTCAGCGGGAAATTCGGCAGCACCGGCGGCCAGCGAGGTGCGCCGGGGATTGGGCCGCCGTTCGGAAAGCCCGCGGCCCAGATGACGACCAGAGCCATCGGCGTAAACACGATCGGCCAGCCGATCACGAGCGGCAGTCCGATCCTCTGCAACCTGTCCCTCAAGAAGCCCAAGGTCCCACGGCGATGGAAACTCATCCGGGCGAAGAAACCCGCCATCAGGAAGAAGGTCGTCATCCGGAAGACGTGGATGACGAAGAACAGCAGGCCCAGGGCCAGGCTTTGATGGGTGTCCTGGATGATCCAGATCCTGGTCGGGGCCGGCACGAACGACAAGGTCGCATGCAGGACGATGCCGAGCAGCAGCGCAAAACCCCTGACCGCGTCGAGCGCGTGCAGCCGTTCCGATGCGGGGGCGATGGCGGTCGATCGGGACATGGACGGACTCGGCTTGCTGGTGAAAGGCTTGTTTCCGGCAATCTGCCCGATCATGTCACGTTTCTCTTGCCCAATCCCATAATCGGCTAGCCGATTTCTCGGCGCAGCTGGCCGATTTCGAAATAGCGGTCGGCATCCGGCGCCGTTTGCGGCCGGCTCAGCGCCTCGCGCCGGAATTCGGTTGGCGTCATGCCGGTCTCGGCCTTGAAGGCGCGATTGAAAGGCCCGATCGACTGGAAGCCTGCATCCATGGCGATGGTCAGCACCGGCACCTCCCGTTGCGTCACATCGGACAGCGCCAGCTTGGCATCCTCGATGCGATAGTGATTGAGGAACGCGTTGAAGTTGCGATAACCCAGCCCTTCGTTGATGGCCTGGCGAAGTCGGTGCTCGGGAACATCGAGCCGCGCCGCGAGCGCGCCGATCGCAAGACCTTCCTGCCGGTAGATTCGCTCCACGGTCATCAGATGGTCGAGGCGCCGCAACAGGACGGGGTCGGCCGTGCCCCGCCCTGTGGGTGCACGATCGGTCACCGGTCGCCCGGCCGTGTCGCCGGGTCCGATCGCCGCCGCGGCATCATTGACGGTGACAATCGCCCGCAGGTCCAAAACGCCGAGGCCGGCGAGCATCGCCAACACGAACAGGCTGATCGCGGTCGGAAGACTGCTGGGCTCGCCGGGAACCGCGACGGGGACCGCGGCGACGCCCGCTCCGGCCACGACCCCGATGAACACGACATTGATCGCGAGCACAGCCAGCCGCAGCCGGCGCCGCCGCGCGACCAGATCGACTCGCCAGGTCTTGACCGTCTGGACCGCGGCCGCGAGCGCCAGCAGCACGGCCACGGCCGACAGGACTTTGCTGCCACCGCTGGCCAAGTTGGGCCAGGTCGTCCAGCCAAGCGACACCGCAAATCCGACGGCCAAGATGGTCAGCCACAGGACGCCATGCCGTCGCCGGAGCACAAAATCGTCGTCGAACGACGCGCGCGCCCACAACCAGAAGACGGCGGGCAGCGAGGACAGGATCGGCAACGTCCACCACAATGACGATTTGGGAAAGACCGGCGCGGTGACGATCGCATAGAACGCTCCGCCGGCGGCCATGGCCGTGCCGAGCAAGGCGAGCTGATTGGTGGCACGACGCTGCAGCACCATGAGAACGATCAACAGGAACACGCCGCTCGCCGCGCCGCGAAGCCCGAGATCGATGGCCGAGAGCCCCATCGCGTTCACAATCCGCGTTTCCCCGTTCGAGATCAGACTCTCGCACCGCCCTTGCGCGGGCACAATCCAAAATTGCGGCGGTGGTCCCGGCCCGCCAATCTCCCCGCGGTGACCGACGAGATCGCGAAGCAAATCACGTTTAACAAATTCAGGACGTTGCCCGGTTCAGAGCGGCAACAGCCAGGGCACGAACAAGGTGCAGACGATCAAGACGACCCGGGAAAACGGTACGCCGATGCGCACAAAGTCACCGAACGTGCAATGTCCGGGGGCGACCACCAACGTGTTAACCGGCGACGACACAGGCGTCATGAAAGCAGTCGAAGCAGCCAGCCCACCGTCATTGCAAACGGATACGGCGAGGCATGCATTTCCTTCGCGACAGTCACGCGCAGCCGTTATTCGCGGTCCGCGAGTTTGTACTCATCGATCCAGACCGAGAGGTTCGGGTTGCCGACGTTAGCACAATGTTCGGATCGCTGAAACCTGCCAATGCTTCGCTCATGGTGAGGACACCGGTGAAGGGGAGCGCAAGGAGCATGATCAGTGCGACCACATCCAGGCGCGGCCTGTTGATCGCGAACATCAGGATCGCAGCCCCGAGAAGGACCAAGACAATCGTCGGATCAAACATGGATGCCTGCCATGGAAGTCGCCGACTTCAATTCAAATGATGATGACAAGACGGACGAGGGATCAAGGACACACCGACTGGCCGCCAACCCGCGCTTGCCGTGATCGACCGTGGACTACGATCATGGCGATGCTGGTATTGATATGACTTGCACCGAGACGTTCATCCGGCTGAATGCATCCGCCGGACCATCCCACGTCCCGGAAAGCGGAGAGGCCCTTTCCTGTTCGCGCGTCACGGCGACGGGTATGTGTTCACTGCCGACGATCTTGTTGTTGGTGGGATCATAGCCGCGCCACCCGGCTCCGGGGATATAGATCTCGGTCCAGGCGTGCGTGGCGCCGTGTTGTCCCTCGGCCATCTGGATGTAGCCAGTGACAAAGCGCGCACCAAATCCCCAGTAGCGGGCAGCTTCCATCATGAACACGGCATAGTCACGACAGGTCCCGCTGCCGAGCCGCAGCGTTTCGTTGGGTGATTGAACCCCGTGAGCCTCGCGGGAAACGTATTTGAACGATCGGTAGATGTGAGTATTCAAATTGTTCAGAAGGTCCAGCGTGCCGATCAACTGGCCGGGTTTGTAGAGATCGCGCAACCATTCGAGCAGGGCGGTCGCGTCGTAGAGATAGCTCGGGAGACGATACACCGTCAGCTCAAGTTGCTCCTCCGGGGGATATTGGAAGGGAAATGAACTGGCGAATGGCGCAATCCGCCATTCAATGGGGTCGTCGTGGTAAAGGTCGACGTCGACCTCGCTTGCGATCCTGAGCGTGTCGGATAATTCCAAAAAGGTCACGACTGCGATGGCATTGTCGTAATTGTCGCGCAACCAGCGAACTTCAGCGTTCGGCTCGATATCGACCGACCCTCTCACGATGTGGACGTCATGTCCCTCGCGAGGCCGCATCATGGCTCGATGAGTGCCGAAGGTGACCGGCCGATTGTAAAAATATTCGGTCTTATGAATGATTCGGATTCGCCTCATATGTAGCTCCCGCCACGTAGCAGCGATGGATGTTGCGGCGCCCGCTACCACTGGTAGTAGGTCGCGGGCATTTCCGAGGCAAGAGAAGATGTATGCGGCCTGACCCCCGAGCCGCAAAGCATCTTCGCTTTTGGGTAACGATCGTTGCCGCTTGCTTCTCTCGCGCTCACGGAGCGCCGCGGCACGGTCCGTTGGCCGCGCCGCGACATCCGGTCAAGTCGACGGGTTGATCCAGATCAACGCGTTAGCGGCCCTGCTCCATTTAAATTGCAGCAAGGCAACGGCCCGGATGCCGTCCCGATTCCTATACCTTTCAGAGAGACCGAATATGTCGGCCCCTGACGACACGACTTCGCGCGTGCGCCGTAAGCGCATGGAGATTTTCGCTTTCCTGTTCCTGACCGCGGTCGTGATGCCCGTCCTCGCGGTCGGAACGGTCGGCTCATACGGGCTCGGCGTCTGGATCTACCAGATGTTCGCCGGTCCTCCCGGCCCGCCACCCTCCCCGCATTGACCTCCGAACAGCGAAAGACAGGCATCATGGCCCAATCCACACTCAACCGCCGCGCATTGATCACCGGCCGGGTGCTCACCGCCGACCGCGTCGTCGCGCCGCCAGGCTGCGAGATCGCCAGCATCATCGTGCAGGCGCGCCCCGAGCACCTGGATGAGCTGGAAGCCGAGATCGCCGCGATGCCCGGCTGCGAGATCCACGGCCGCGACGCCCGCGGCAAGCTCGTCGTGGTGACCGAAGCGCCGGATGCCGGCAGCCTCGGCACCCTGCTCAACACCATCCAGTCGCTGCCCAACGTCTATTCCGCGGCGCTGGTCTTCCACGCCATCGAAACCGCCTAAGAGCCGGGAGAGCCATCATGACATCGCCGAAGCTCGACCGCCGCCAGATGCTGAAGCTCGAGGCCGCCGCGATCGCGGCCGCCGCTGCGGGCATGCCGGCACCGGCGCTCGCCGCCAATCTCGTCGCCGAGCGCGACAACAGCGAACTGAAATGGGACAAGGCCGCCTGCCGCTTCTGCGGCACCGGCTGCTCCGTGATGGTCGCGACCAAGGACAACCGCGTCGTCGCCACCCACGGCGACATCAAGGCCGAGGTCAATCGCGGCCTCAATTGCGTCAAGGGCTACTTCCTCTCCAAGATCATGTACGGCCACGACCGCCTGACGCAGCCGATGCTGCGCAAGACCGGCGGCAAGTACGACAAGAACGGCGAGTTCACGCCAATCAGCTGGACCGAAGCCTTCGACATCATGGAGGTGAAGTGGAAGGAGACGCTGAAGAAGCGCGGGCCGAACGGTCTCGCCATGTTCGGCTCCGGCCAGTGGACGATCTGGGAAGGTTACGCCGCCTCGAAGCTCTACAAGGCCGGCTTCCGCACCAACAACATCGACCCCAATGCGCGCCACTGCATGGCCTCCGCCGTCGCCGGCATGATGCGCACCTTCGGCATCGACGAGCCGGCCGGCTGCTATGACGACATCGAGGCCACCGACGCCTTCGTGCTGTGGGGCTCCAACATGGCGGAGATGCACCCCATCCTGTGGACGCGCCTCGCCGACCGCAGGCTGTCCGCGCCGCATGTCCGCGTCGCCGTGCTCTCGACCTTCGAGCACCGCTCGTTCGACCTCGCCGACATCGGCATGGTGTTCAAGCCGCAGACCGACCTCTACATCCTCAACGCCATCGCCAACCACATCATCAAGACCGGACGCGTCAACAAGGACTTCGTCGCTGCGCATACGATTTTCAGGCGCGGGCAGACCGACATTGGCTATGGATTGCGGCCCGAGCATCCGCTCCAGAAAAAAGCAACCGGTGCGGCCAAAGCCAACGACTCCACCGACATGAGCTATGACGAATTCGTAAAATTCGTCTCGGACTACACGCTTGAGAAAGCTGCCGAGATGTCCGGCGTGCCGCTGAACCGGCTAGAGGCGCTCGCCGAGCTGTACGCCGATCCGAAGACAAAAGTGGTCTCGTTCTGGACCATGGGCTTCAACCAGCACACGCGCGGCGTCTGGTGCAACAACCTCGTCTACAACATCCATCTCCTGACCGGAAAGATCTCCTCGCCCGGCAACAGCCCGTTCTCGCTGACCGGCCAGCCCTCGGCCTGCGGCACCGCGCGCGAGGTCGGCACCTTCTCGCACCGCCTGCCGGCCGACATGGTCGTGACAAACAAGGCGCACCGCGACAAGGCCGAGCATCTCTGGCTGCTGCCGGAAGGCACCATTCCCGACAAGAACGGCGCCCACGCCGTGCTGCAAAGCCGGATGCTGAAGGACGGCCTGATCAACGCCTATTGGGTGCAGGTCAACAACAACCTCCAGGCCGGTCCCAACGTCAACGAGGAGACCTATCCGGGCTTCCGCAACCCCGACAATTTCATCGTGGTCTCGGACGCCTATCCGTCGGTGACGGCGCTGGCCGCCGATCTGATCCTGCCGACCGCAATGTGGGTGGAGAAGGAAGGCGCCTATGGCAATGCCGAGCGGCGCACGCAGTTCTGGCACCAGCTCGTCAACGCGCCCGGCGAGGCCAGGTCCGATCTCTGGCAGCTCATGGAATTTTCAAAACGCTTCAAGATCGAGGAAGTCTGGCCGGAGGAGCTGATCGCAAAGAAGCCGGAGGTTCGCGGCAAGACGCTGTTCGACGTGCTCTACAAGAACGGCCAGGTCGACAAGTTTCCGACCTCGGAGATCGAGGAAGGCTACGCCAACACGGAATCCAAGGCGTTCGGCTTCTACGTGCAGAAGGGGCTCTTTGAAGAGTACGCCTCGTTCGGCCGCGGCCACGGTCACGACCTCGCGCCGTTCGAGGCCTATCACCGCGAGCGCGGCCTGCGCTGGCCCGTCGTCAACGGCCAGGAAACCAAATGGCGTTTCCGCGAGGGCAGCGATCCCTACGTCAAGCAGGGCACCGACGTGCAGTTCTACGGCTATCCCGACGGCAGAGCGCGCATCTTCGCTCTGCCCTACGAGCCGCCGGCGGAATCGCCCGACAGCGAATATCCGTTCTGGCTCTCGACCGGCCGCGTGCTGGAGCACTGGCATTCCGGCACAATGACGCGCCGCGTGCCCGAGCTCTACAAGGCGTTCCCCGAGGCCGTCTGCTTCATGCATCCCGACGATGCGTCGGAAGCCAAGCTCCGGCGCGGCGACGAAGTGAAGGTGGAATCCCGCCGCGGTTTCATCCGCGCCCGCGTCGAGACGCGCGGCCGCGACCGGCCGCCACGTGGCCTCGTGTTCGTGCCGTGGTTCGACGAATCCAAGATGATCAACAAGGTGACCCTGGACGCCACCGATCCGATCTCGCTGCAGACCGATTACAAGAAATGCGCCGTGCGCATCGAGCGGGTGAACCTGTCATGATGAAACGATTTGGCATAGCCCTGCTCGCGGTCGCGATCGCCGCGGGCGCGAGCTCTCTCACCGCACAGACGGTGAATTCAGGCCTGCGCGGCCCGGCCCCGCTCAATGACGAGGGCGCGGCGCCGCCGATGCTGCCGAACCGCAATACGTCCGAGAGAGAGGTGCGCAACTACCCGGAGCAGCCGCCGGTGATCCCGCACACCATCGACGGTTACCAGATCGACCTCAACGGTAACAAATGCCTGTCCTGCCATGCGCGGGCACGCATCGCGGAATCACAGGCGCCGATGGTCTCGATCACGCATTTCATGGACCGCGACGGCCAGTTCCTGGCCTCGATCTCGCCGCGGCGCTTCTTCTGCACGGAATGCCACGTGCCGCAGAACACCGCGACGCCGCCGGTGAGCAACGATTTCATCGACATCGACACGCTGCTCTCCCGCTCAAGCCCCGGTGGCCGCCGATGACGACGGCTGCTGACGAGCCCAAGGGAAAGGTGGAAGCCAAGCGTAGCTTTATCCTGCGCTGCTGGGACTTCGCGCTAGAGCTCTGGCAGGTGCTGATCCGGCCGAGCTCGGTGTTCGGGCTCGGCGTGCTGGTGCTCGCGGGCTTTGCGGCCGGCGTGATCTTCTGGGGCGGCTTCAACACCGCGCTGGAACTGACCAACACCGAGAAGTTCTGCACCGGCTGTCACGAGATGCGCGAAAACGTCTTCGCCGAGCTGAAGTCGACCATCCACTTCACCAACCGCTCCGGCGTGCGCGCGACCTGCCCGGACTGCCACGTCCCGCACAACTGGACCGACAAGATCGCGCGCAAGATGCAGGCCTCCAAGGAGGTCTGGGGCAAGATCTTCGGCACCATCGACACCCGCGAGAAATTCTTGGATCACCGGCTCGAGCTCGCCGCGCACGAATGGGCGCGTTTCAAGGCCAACGATTCCCTGGAGTGCCGCAACTGCCACAGCGCCGATTCCATGGACATCACCAAGCAGTCGCCGCGGGCCTCGGTGGCGCACCAGCGCTTCCTGTTCACCAAGGAAAAGACCTGCATCGACTGCCACAAGGGCATCGCCCACCATCTGCCCGACATGCGCGGCGTGCCTGGGTGGCAGTAGGGCGGGTCCTGAGCAAGCGCCTCGTCCTTCGAGACGGCTGCTTCGCAGCCTCCTCAGGATGAGGCTAAGCGGCATCCTGGCCTGTTGAAACCGGCGCCACACACTCCGTCCTCATCCTGAGGGCCCGCCAAAGGCGGGCGTCTCGAAGGATGGCCGCAGGGAACGGTGGTCCCGCGCTTGAACCGGCGGGGCGAATGGTTAGTTTTGGGGGATGGCGAATCGCATCGTTTCGCCCCTTCCTCAAGACAGACATGGCCACTTTCACCCCGCATCAGGATGCCGCGCTCAAAGCCGTTGGCGACTGGCTCAAGGCAAAACCCGGCCGCAACGGCACGCCGCCGGTGTTCCGCCTGTTCGGCTTTGCCGGCACCGGCAAGACCACGCTGGCGCGGCACATCGCCGAAGGCGTCGACGGCGAGGTGAAGTTCGCCGCCTTCACCGGCAAGGCGGCGCTGGTCATGCGCAACAAGGGTTGCGATGAGGCCTCCACCATTCACTCGCTGATCTACCGCGCGCGCGAATCCGGCGAGGAGCAGCCGAGCTTCGAGCTGTGGGACGACGCGCCGGCCTCCAAGGCCAAGCTGATCGTGATCGACGAATGCTCGATGGTCGATGCCGAATTGGGCCGCGACCTGATGTCGTTCGATTGCCCGCTGCTGGTGCTGGGCGATCCCGCCCAGCTGCCGCCGATCCAGGGCGGCGGCTTCTTCACGAACACCGAGCCCGACGCGATGCTGACCGAAGTGCACCGCCAGGCCCAGGACGATCCGATCGTGCGGATGTCGATGGACGTCCGCGAGGGCCGCGAGCTCGACATCGGCCGCTACGGCGAGAGCGAGGTGGTGTCGCGGAAAGAGCTCGATCCCGACCGCGTCATGGGCGCCGACCAGGTGCTGGTCGGCCGCAACAACACGCGCCGCGCCTACAACATGCGGGTGCGCCAGCGCCAGAACATCGAGGACGTCTTCCCGGTCGCCGGCGACAAGCTGGTGTGCCTGCGCAACAACCGCAAGAAGGGCCTGTTCAACGGCGGCCTGTGGCGCGTGAAATCGCGCAACACCTCGCGCTCGAAATCGCGCATCCTCAGTATGCGGCTGTCGCCGGATGAAGACTTCGGGCACAAGGTGACGAAGGTCTCGGTGCGCGCCGACTGCTTCGAGGGCGGCGTCGAGGCGATCGCCTGGGAGCAACGCAAGCCCTATGACGAGTTCGACTACGGCTATGTGCTGACGGTGCACAAATCGCAGGGCTCGCAATGGGACGACGTCGTGCTGTTCGACGAGAGCTTTGCGTTCCAGGATAGCCGGGCGCGGTGGCTGTACACGGGGATTACGCGCGCGGCGAAGCGGTTGAGTATTGTCGTTTGAAGCTGCCGTAGGGTGGGCAAAGGCGCGAAGCACCGTGCCCACCATCTATCCGAGCGCGCCGTGAAAATGGTGGGCACGCTTCCGCCTTCGCTCTTCGAGCTACGGCGGACAAGTCGCTTTGCCCACCCTACGGCACTGTTGTAGCCCGGATGGAGCGAAGCGTAATCCGGGGGGCGGGTCCGCGCTCGCGATTCCCGGATTTCGCTGCGCTCCATCCGGGCTACGGCCTCTCAACCCCTCATTTCCCCGCCACGAAATAAAAATCCTCGCGTCCCGGCGGCGAGCCGTATGAAAACGGCTGCTGCTCGTGCTTGGTGGCGGACCAGACGTCGTCGCGGACGATGTCGAACAGTTTCCGGATCTCGACCTTCGGCACCTTGATCTCGCGGGCGAGCGCGGTGGCGAAGGGGCTGTCGGCGCCGCCGTCGCCGTCCAGCGCGGTCTCGCCGTGCTTGGCGGCGTAGACCACCATGAAGCCGGCGCCGGGCTCGATGTTGGAAAAGCCCTTGTCCACCAGCTTGAGCGACAGCGTGCGTTGCATGGCCGGCGCAAAGGGATTGTCGCGGCAGGCATCCAGCATCACCAGACGCACTTTTCTCGCAGCGCCCACCGCTGCGATCACCTGCTCCAGCGCAACCGCCTGGGTCTCGGCGTCCCTGTCGGCGGCAAGCTTGGCGTCGACAGGGACGAGATAGTTCACGCCGCCGATCTCGAAACCGTGCCCGGCGTAATAGACCACCGCCCAATCCGCATTCTCCGCTTCGGTGGCAAACGTCTGCAGCGCCTCGAAGAACTTGTCGCGGGAGAGGTCGCTGACGGAGATCACGGTCTGGAAGCCGACATCGCGCAACACGTTTGCAATCATTTTCGCGTCGCGCGGCGGATTGGGCAAGGCGTGGACGTTCTTGTAGGCGCCGTTGCCGATCACGAGCGCCACGCGGCGCCCGGTGGACCCGGCCGGCGCCTGCGGCGTCAGTGCGGCCAGGCGCTCCTGCGCGATGGCGCGGGCGCGTGCGACGTCGGGCTCGTCGAACCTCGTCAGCGAATAGGCCGCCGCACGATAATCGGCACGGGCCTGGGCGAGATCTTTCCTGCGCTCGTAGATCTGGCCGCGGCCGGAATGGGCGCGCACACTGTTCGGATTGAGCTGGATGACCGTGTTGTAGTCCTTCAGCGCGGCGTCGAGGTCGCCCTTCATCACGTTGACCTCGGCGCGATTGTTGATCGCGAAGGTATTTTTGGGCTGCTTCTGGATCAGGCCATCGCAGTCGGCGAAAGCCTGGTCGTACTTGCCCATCATGCCGTAGGTGATGCAGCGGTTGCCGGCGATCTGCGGCGCGGCGGGGTCGATCTTCTCGGCTGCCGCAAAGTCGGCAATCGCGCCGTCGAAATCCTTGTTCAGCGTGCGCATGCGGGCACGATTGGTCCAGCCGAGCAGGAACGCGGGCGTGTATTTGATCGACAGGTTGAAGTCGTCGAGCGCGCTTTGCAGCGCGCCCCGGCGCAGATGGATGGTGCCGCGATTGTTGTAGGCATAGCCGAAATTCGCGCGCTTCTGGATGGCGAGATTGTAGTCGGCCATGGCGAGATCGTCCTCGCCCTTGCGCTCATGGGAGAGCCCACGCAGGTTGATGGCGCCGACATTTTCCGGATCGAGATCGATGGCGGACGACAGCGCCTCGATGGCGCGGTCATAGTCGCGCTTGTTGATCAGCGCATTGCCACGCACGACGAGCGCGAGCGACTTGTCCTTGCCGCCGAGCTTATCGGCCTTCAACAAATTGTCGCAGGCCGTCGCGCGGGCCTGGCCCTCCGCCTGGCGGTCGCGACAGGTGGCGAGGTCGTCGCCGGCTTGCGGCTCGGCCGCGGCGATCGCGGCATTTGAGATCAGGATGGCGAGGGTCAGGGGAATGACGCGCAGCATGTTGTCAGGTCAGCTCCAGCCACCACATATTTGAGTCGAGCGCCGATCGCGCGCGTTCATCTAGCCCGGAGTTCCCGGCCTCGCCAAGCCGCACCGTCTGAGGCTATTTTTCACAGACTCGTGTCCGTTTCCCCGTAACAATCGCCGTCTGCGCCCGTATTTCAGATGTCCGAAAACGCGGCCAAACAGGCTGTTCGCCCGTCCCCGGCCGCCCTACACTGTCAGACCTTCCGAAGAGGATCGCCATGCGCCGCACCGCCCTCGCCTCGCTGCTCGCCGCCACCGCCGCACTGACGCTGGCCTTCGCCTTGCCGTCCAGGGCCGCGGAGGATGCGGTCGTGATCCCCGCTCCCACCGTGGATGCCGCGCCCGCAACCGGGATCCAGACCGCCGTCATCGCGGGCGGCTGCTTCTGGGGCGTCCAGGGCGTCTTCCAGCACACCGCCGGCGTCGTCAACGCAGTCTCCGGCTATGCCGGCGGCACCAAGGCGACGGCCGATTACCAGACGGTCTCGAGCGGCCGGACCGGCCACGCCGAGTCGGTCGAGATCAAGTACGACCCGAAGAAGATCTCCTACGGCAAGATCCTCCAGATCTACTTCTCGGTGGCGCACGACCCGACCCAGCTCAACCGCCAGGGCCCCGACACCGGCACGCAATATCGCTCGGCGATCTTCACCACCTCCGACGAGCAGAAGAAGGTGGCGGATGCCTATATCGCCCAGCTCAACTCCGCCAAGGTGTTCGGCAGGCCGATCGTGACCAAGGTCGGCGCGCTGGAAGCGTTCTACCCGGCTGAGGCCTATCACCAGGACTATCTGACGCTGCACCCGAACCAGCCCTACATCGCCTACAACGACATTCCGAAGGTCGAGAACCTGAAAAAGCTGTTCGCGGATAACTACATTGAGAAGCCGACGCTGGTGAGCGCCAGCAAGGCCACCAACTGATCGCAAGATCACCGAAAACAAGTTCACCAAGCAAACGGGAGACCCATGCCCGACACCAAGACGAAAACCACCGACGACAAGGTCATCAAGAGCGAAGAGCAGTGGCGCAGCGAATTGTCGCCGATGCAGTACGCGGTGCTGCGCGAGAAGGCGACCGAGCGTCCCTTCTCCGGCGAATATGAGCACGACCACCGCGCCGGCACCTATGTCTGCGCCGGCTGCGGCAATGAGCTGTTCGAGTCCGATGCCAAGTTCGATTCCGGCTGCGGCTGGCCGAGCTTCACCCAGCCCGCGGTCGAGAGCCATGTCGACGAGGAGCACGATGCCAGCCACGGCATGGTCCGCACCGAGGTGCTGTGCTCCAAGTGCAGCGGCCATCTCGGCCACGTCTTCCCCGACGGCCCCGGCCCGACCGGCCTGCGCTACTGCATCAACTCGGCCGCGCTGAAGCTCGAGCCCAAATAACATTGCGCGCCGCCCGGTTCCGTCATGGAACCCGGCGGCGCGATGTGCTTTTCTCTTCTGGCGGTGCGGCCGATGCGCGCGATCCGGCAGCCGCCAGGGAGGATGCCATAACGCTTGGGACCATCCTGATCATCCTGGTGATCATCTATCTGCTGGGCGGCATGTCCGGCCGGTTCGGTGGTTACGGCTATGGCATGGGCCATTCCGGCATGGGGATCGGCGGCGTCGTTTTGGTGATACTGATCGTGCTGCTGCTGCTTGGCAAACTGTAAACCATCTAACGCATTGGAATTACTTGGTTTATAGCGCTCGCGGAGCTGCCATGCGCGGATTCATCATCTCCCATCGCGGGGGTCGCATTTCTGTCAAAACAGCCTATATTAGAGGGCGAAAATGACATGTGCGGCGGGCCCACTCGATGGTGGCCCCTGCCTTTCAAAACCCCACGCGCTTAAAGCCCCAGACAAGATCACGAGGTCTTTGACCATGCGTCCACTGCGTCCGTTCAACTTCAACACCTCCGCCGAGCTCTTCCCCGCCGCGATCCGCAAGAAGAAGCGCGCGGGCTTTACCTATCGCCGGTTCGGCACCGCGGCCGAAGCCGTGCAGTTCGCGATGGAGCAGTTGCCGACGGATTCGCTGAACGGCGCCTATCTCCAGGTCGAGGAAGCACGCTTCGACCAGAACGGCATCCGCTCGCTCTATGAGAGCGAAGCCTTCCCGCTGCCCCGCCGGCCCCGGCCGGCGCCGGCCGCCGAGACCGACGCCGACGCGGCGTAAGTTTTCGCTAAGCCCGATATGCGCTGAAAGCGCGATGGCCGAAAGGCCGTCGCGCTTTTCGCGTTTGGAGGCGACGCCTCTTCTCTTCTTTTCTTTCCCCTCTCCCCGCTCGCGGGGAGAGGCGAAGAAGCGCCACGCTAAATCCGCGGCTGCTTGTCGAGCCAGCGGCGGAGCAGTCGGACGTTGCGCATGTTGGCGCGGAACATGACGTCGAAGGCATCGCCCGCGAACGGCACTATGCCAACCACGCCGTCGACCGCGACATTGCCGAGCATGCGCGCGGTGAGATACCACGGCGCGCCGAGCGCGCGGGCCTCGCGCACCAGCCACAGCGAGATCGCGGTGGTGATGATGTCGCCGACGACCGGGATCAGCCCGATCAGCCCGTCGATGCCATAGCGGATATTCGTGCCGGGCAGGACGAAGGCGACATCGAGCAGCTTTGCGATCGCCTCGATCCGCGCCACCCGCTGCTCCCGCGTCAGATTGCCGAACGGGTTTCCCTGGCCGAACTCGAAGCGAAACTCGCGAAACCCCTGCTCCAGCGTTTCGGGACGGATCTCGTGGCCGTCCTGGTCGATGATCGGCCCGCGCGCTTCAGTGCCCGAAAAACTCCCGCGCGGGCGGGACTCGGCACGGGGTCGGCGCGGAGCAAGAATATCGTCGTCGGGCATGGCCATGGCCTTTGGAGAACGCACTGGTGTGGCGGAAGTTGCCGCGCCGCGCCCGAACGTCGCGCGTTCAGGTCTGAGCCGCAGCCGGCTGCGGCTCCTCGACATATTTATGCACGAGCCAGGATGAAAGCACTGCCGGCACAAATCCGACCAAGCCGTACAGGATGAATTGCACCGCGCCCGAATCCGGCCCGCGCGAGCTGTAGGTCAGTGACGCCAGCACGAAGGCGAACAGGCCGACCAGGAGCATCCGCAGCACCGGGCCGATCCGGCGGATATGGATCAGGATGTCGTCGACCGCACCGATCATCAGCGAGGGCAGGAAGCCGAACAGATAGCTGTATTGCAGCGATTTGAAGAACACCGCGAACAGCTTTCCGACCTCGCCGAGATTGGTCTGGGCCCAATAACCGGATTGATAGGTCGTCGTCAGCAGCAGCAGGAACCCGCCGACGAACGGACCGACCAGAGCAAACACCAGATAGCGTTTCATCAGTATCCTCATCCTTCGCCGCTGTTATAGCAGCGACGCGGGAACCTTGAATAGCGGGGCCCCGGCCCGTCCTGACGGGAACAAGCGGCAAGGCGACGAGTTCAGACAGGACTGAAATTCATACCAGCAGTCAGATTGGAGTTTGTCGATGTCCCGGAAATCCGTCCTTATGGCGACGCTCGCCCTGACAACCCTGAGCGGTATCTCGATCACGCCTGCTCTCGCGCAAGGCCACATGGGTACGCCGCAGGAGCAGAACGCCTGCTCGCGCGATGCCTCGCGGTTCTGCCGCAAGGACCTCGGCAATGACGGCGCGGTGCAGGGGTGCCTGCAAGCCAACCGGGCCAAGCTCTCGAAGTCCTGCAGCAAGGTGTTTCAGAGCCACGGCATGTAAGGCCGGGAACGATCCCCGGCGCACGGAGAGTGAAGCCATGTTGCGCGACGAACAGCTCTCGATCCTGCGGGACATCAGCCAGTCGGTCGCCTTTGCCGACGACCGGCACGGCAAGATCGGCGAGCTGATCGCCGACGGCTACGTGATGAAGGACGGCGATCTGTTCGAGCTCACTGCGAAAGGCGTCACCGCCGTCGAGGAACACCCTGCAGCATCAGGCGCGAGCGATGCGGAAGAAGCGAGCGCGTCGTCCGATCGGTTGATCTGATCTCGCGCCGCATGCTGCGTGACGGACACGCAACAACTGCGAATTCATTCGAGCGGACCATTGCAGCCGCGTGACAATGGCGCATACTCGAATCGGGCGGCGCAGCACTTTTCGATTCGAACACCACGAGAGATCGAGCGACCACATGCGGGACCAAAGTTCCCGGCGTGAAGGCTGTGACATGCGGCAGATCAAGCCGCGTGCGGCGCCCCAAAACCAAGTGGTTCAAACCACGGAACTTGGGGACGCATTCGTCATGACACGCTACACGACCATCGTTTCGCTGTTCGCTTTCGCAACCACCGCCATCGTACTCCAGACATCGCCCGGCCTCGCCTTCTCGTCCGAAGCACAGCAGATGTGCACAGGTGATGCGATGCGCCTGTGCTCCAGTGAGATACCCGACATCTCGCGCGTCAGGGCCTGCATGGTGCAGAAGAAGGCGCAGGTCAGCCCCGGCTGCCGCGCCGTGATGGACCGCGAGCACGCCGCCGCGCGCAAGCGAGAGGCCGCCGCGCAGTAGGCCGGTTCATTCCCGATCGGATCGTTTGAGAGTTCGATTCACCTCTCTCATCGAGAGAGGTGAACATCGGTCGCGCGCCGGCCCTAATCGCCCCACTGCGCGAACGCATCGTTGAAGGCGCGCTCGCCGGGTGCGCCCTTCTCGATGGCGATGATGGCGCGGCGCTGGTTGGCGTAGACCAGCGGCACGTCGAACCATGAGCGCTCTTTCAGGAGCTGGACGTTACGGGCGCGGTCGGCGTCGACATTGGAGAGGCCGACCAGGAAGAAGCCGTCGGTGACCTTGACCGCGAGACCCGCGAGCGGCGTGCCGCGCGCCTGCTCGTTCGACTTCATCAGGATGCCCGGCACGTTGGAGATGCTGCCGCCCGGAAAGTCCGGCGGCAGGATGAAGGTCAATTCCGCAGTGTGGCTCGCCGGCAGCGACGAGTCGGTGTTGCGGCGGAACGACATCGTCATCTTGAACTTGCGGTCGGGGATCTCGATGTCGGCGCGCACGGCGACGTCGGCCTTCTGGTTGCCCGAGGCCTTGATCGGCTCGAGCCGCCACACCACCGAGCCGACATATTGCTTGCCCTTCGGGTCGGACGGATCCTCGTCATAGAGCACGACCTTCTGCGCCACCGGCGCGACCGGCTGGTCGCTGGCCGAAGGCTGGCCGACGCGATCCGGAATCTTGGGCTTGCTCTGCGGCTGGGCCGGATCCTTCGGCGCCTCCACCACCTGGGTCGGCGAGGACTTGAACAGGCCGCTCACGGTCTGGATCAGGGGCTTGCCCCAGAGGATCCCGGCGCCGACCAGGATCAGCACGATGCCGACGGCGATCGCGCTCTTGAACGGGAAGGCAGAGCCGGTGCGGGCGCGCTTCTTGGCTTCGCGCTCGGGCGCGACGCGCGAACGCGGCGACGGCGGCTGCGGCGTGTAGCGCTCGGCCTCCTCGATCGACTCGTCGTAGGAATAGGGCGCGTCCTGCTCGCCGGCGCGATTTTCCAGGCTCGGCTCCAGCCGGTCGAACTCCGGCGAGGGCGAGGGCACATTGGCGTAGGTGCGACGCGCGGCGCGGTTGGCCTGCGCGGCAGCGCCGCCGAGATCGTTCACGTCGGCGGTGATGTCGCGAAAACCGCGGACGCCCGGTGCCGGCGGCTGAGGCGGCGGCGGCCCGATGTCGGGCGGACGGCGCCCGGGCGGGCGGTCACGTCCGGCCGGCGGAGCAGCCGGCGGCTCCGGCATCGGCGGCGCGGCCGGGGGACCCGGCTGGCGCGGCGCGTCGAAACGCGGGGCCCGCGGCGCACGCGGGGCGTCGCCCGGGTCATCGACATTGAAGGACGGGCGGTCGGCACGCGGCGGCGGCGGAGCCGGACGGGTGCGCGGAGCGGCCGGCTGAGACGGCGGCGGGTTGCCCTCGGCGGCGCGGGTGCTGGCCCGGCGGAAGGCGTCACCGCTGCCGCTGCTGCGGGCGCCGCCACCGGGACCGGGGCGCGAGGCCTCCCGGGCGCGCTGGGCGGCTTCCGATTCGACCTTGCGGACGGCCTCTTCCAGCGACAGCCGTTCGCGGGTGATCTCGGATTCGGAGAGCGGCGGTTGCACGCTGCGGAGCTGCGCGATCAGGGCCGTGCGCGCGCGCTCATAGAGCGCGCGACGGCTTTCGCCGGGAGCGTTGGGGTCCAGGGCGGCAATAGCGCGGGCGATCAGCGGATAGTAATCAGCCATTTCAACTCAACTAGCGCACGTCCCGGTAAGATATCGTTAAGCCTCAAACGGATTTTGCACCAGAATAGTATCCTCGCGTTCGGGGCTGGTGGAAAGCAGTGCGACCGGACACCCCACCAATTCCTCGATCCGGCGGACATATTTGATGGCCTGGGCCGGCAAGTCTGCCCAGGAGCGGGCATTGGCGGTCGGCTCCTTCCAGCCCTCGATGGTCTCGTAGATCGGCTCGACCCGGGCCTGGGCGCCCTCGCCGGCCGGGAAGTGGTCGATCTCCTTGCCGTCCAGCCTGTAGCCGGTGCAGACCTCGATCGTGTCGAAGCCGTCGAGGATGTCGAGCTTGGTCAGCGCCAGGCCGTTGATGCCGCAGGTCCGCACGGTCTGGCGGACCAGCACGGCGTCGAACCAGCCGCAGCGGCGCTTGCGTCCGGTATTGACCCCGAACTCGCGGCCCCGGCGGCCGATCTCCTCGCCGATCTCATTCAGAAGCTCGGTCGGGAATGGGCCCTGGCCGACCCGGGTCGTGTAGGCCTTGCAGATGCCGAGCACATAACCGACCGCGCCCGGGCCCATACCGGTGCCGGTTGCCGCCTGCGCCGCCACCGTGTTGGACGACGTCACATAGGGATAGGTGCCGTGATCGACGTCGAGCAGCGCGCCCTGCGCGCCTTCGAACAGGATGCGCTTGCCGGCGCGCCGCTCCTGATCGAGCAGGCGCCACACCGTCTCGGCATAGGGCAGAAGCTGAGGCGCCAGCGCGCTCAGCTCCTTCAGAATGTCCTTGCCGTCGAACTCGGGCAGGTTCAGGCCGCGGCGCAATGCATTGTGGTGAGCAAGCAGCCGGTCGATCTTGTGCGGCAGGGTGTCGAGGTCGGCGAGGTCCATCAGGCGGATGGCACGACGGCCGACCTTGTCCTCATAAGCCGGCCCGATGCCGCGACGTGTGGTGCCGATCGCAGTCGCCGAGTTGGAGGACTCGCGCAGAGCGTCGAGCTCGCGGTGCAACGGCAGGATCAGCGTGACATTCTCTGCGACGCGCAGGTTCTCCGGGCCGACCGCCACGCCCTGTCCGCGCAGCTTGGCGACCTCGTCGAGGAAGGCCTGCGCATCGAACACGACGCCATTGCCGATCACCGCCAGTTTCGACGGGCGCAGCACGCCCGAGGGCAACAGCGCGAGCTTGTAGGTCTCGCCATTGATGACCAGCGTATGGCCGGCGTTGTGGCCGCCCTGGAAGCGCGCGACGATGTCGGCCTGCTCCGACAACCAGTCGACGATCTTGCCCTTTCCTTCGTCGCCCCACTGGGCTCCGACGACGACAACGTTGGCCATTCGCGGGTAATCCTCTGAAGATTTTAGATGCGCCAGCCCAGCTGACGGCCGGAGCCGTTCGCACGCGAGGCAGCCAACCGGATAAAGGAAGCAGCCTCTCTAGGCAAGCAAGAACGGGGCTTTTTCGGGGCTCAGGACGCACTTTAACCCTTTGATATCCCCGGAAAATCCAGAAGCCTTCCATGGCCATTTCGTAAGCTTCCGCCAAAGCGCGAGGCTGACCCGCCACTGCATGGTCGCGATGCGTCCGCCCCCCGTTGATGCAGGCTCGATTTCCGTGTCTTTGGGGAGCCGCCGGGCTATCTGCCGGCCCGACCTCGCCGGGCCGGGGCTCCGGCGCATGACGGGGCCATAACAATCACAATGTCCGCCACCGGCCAGACCACGGGCTCCGAATCATCCAGTCACAGCTGGATCGCCAACCAGCCTTACCTGCTGCTCAGCATCACCGCGCTGTGCTGGGCCGGCAACGCCATTGTCGGGCGGCTCGCCGCCGGCCACATCCCGCCGGTGACGCTGTCGTTCCTGCGCTGGACCTTCGCCTTCCTGCTGGTGCTGCCGTTCGCCTGGAAACATCTCGCCCAGGACTGGCCCGCGATCCGCAGCAGGCTCGGCCTGATGATCGTGCTGTCGATCACCGGCATCGGCGCCTTCAACACGCTGCAATATTGGGCGCTGGAACATACCCAGGCGCTCAACACGCTGCTGCTGCAGTCGGCAGCGCCCCTGATCGTGGCGCTGTGGTCGCTGGCCATCCTCGGCGTCCGCCTCACCGCGGCACAGGCGTTCGGCGTAGCTCTCTCGATGTGCGGCGTGCTGACGATCCTGCTGCATGGCGATTTCACCACGCTGTCGAACATCGCGTTCAACAAGGGCGACCTCATCTTCATCGTCGCGCTGATCATCTTCGCGCTGTATTCGGTGCTGACCCTGAAGCGGCCGCCGATGCACGGCCTGTCGTTCCTCGCCTTCACCTTCGGCGCCGGCGCCGCCTGCCTCATCCCGCTCGAGATATGGGAATTGTCCGCGCGTCCCGTGATGAAGCTCGACGGGCCGAACCTGCTGACGCTGTTCTATGTCGCGGTGTTCCCGTCGACGCTCGCCTATCTCTGCTTCAATCGTGGCGTGCGCCTGATCGGCGCCAACCGCGCCGCGCCGTTCTTTCATGTCGTGCCGGTGTTCGGCTCGATCATGGCGATGGCATTCCTCGGCGAACACCCGCAGGCGTTCCACTTCATCGGCTTCGCGCTGGTGCTGGCCGGTGTGTTCGTGGCGTCAAGGAAGCAGACGACGTAGGGTCGCCTTCAGATATAGCGCGCAGCCCCCATGCAAAGCGCGGTGATGCCGAGCAGGCCCGCCGCCACGCGCTGGGCGATCGCGATGCGCGAACGCACGCCCTGGAGATCGCCGGCACCACGGCGCAGGGTGAGGACTGCGCGAGGACCGATGGCCGCCTGAACGCCGACCGCGATCAGCGCGCAAACCGCGCCAAGCGCCAGCACCTGCTCCGCCGTACCGAAGCTGCCGGCATGAACGAGATGGCCGAGATAGCCCCCGGTCAGGATCGCAATCGTCGCCGCGCCAAGCTGGGGAAAGACGAGTTGCTCGCCGCCGGCTCCGCCGGTGCGTGCCAGCGCGAAACTTGATCCGGCCCAAAACACGGACGACAACACATGAAGCGACAAGGCGATCACGAGGGCAGTCTGCATGGCAAGCTCCAAACCGGCTTCTATATTGGATATACAACTTGTATAGTCAATGCGTCAAGATGAAGGCGAGGCGATGCCGAAGCGCAGCTATGTGAGCCCGACGCGGGCGTCCGCGGCGGCGGAAACGCGCGAGCGCATCATCGCGGCCGGCGCACGCCTGCTGCGAAAGGACGCGAGCATCGCGAACTTCTCCCTCGACGTGGTGGCGAAGGCGGCCGGCGTCACGCGACTGACCGTCTACAACCAGTTCGGATCGCGGCGCGGCTTGCTGGAAGCCGTGTTCGACGACATCGCGCGCGAGGGCGGCCTGTTCGAGCTGGCCGAGGTGATGACGATGGCGGACCCGCGTGCGGCGCTCGACCGCGTCGTATCGATCTTCTGTACTTTCTGGTCGCACGATCCTGCCATTGACGGGCTCAACCAAGCCATGGCGACCGATCCCGAATTCGGCGAGGCGCTGGTCGCGCGCAACGAACGGCGTCGCGAGCTGCTGACGGGGCTCATCACGCGCATCACGGAGAAGCGCGCGGGCAAACGGGCCGTGCAGGACGCAGTCGACCTGATCTTCGTGCTGACGAGCTATCCGACGTTTGGGGCGCTGAGCCAGCAGCGTTCGACGGAGGACGTCTGCCGCCTGCTGCAGATGACCTGTCGTGACGCTGTGGATGCGGTGACGCAGGAGCGGAAGAAGTGAATGTTCCGCTTCCTTCTCCCCTTGCAAGGGGAGATGGGAAGATCGCGCGCTATTTCGTCTTGAACTTGCTGTACGCCTCACTCGTGGCAATGATCACGTGCTCGGCGCAGCCGTTGACGCGATGCGGATCGGCCTGCGTCTCGTAGGCCTCCGACGTCATCATGTCGATGAAAGCCGCAACCGTCGGGTAATGGACCAGCGCGACGAAATCCCAGTCGTTGCCGTCGTGCGGACCGAGCGCGACGGCTCTGGCTTCGCCGGTCCAGAGCAGCGTGCCGCCGCGTGCCTTGATCATCGGCACCGTGATCGCGCTGTAGCGCAAGTACGCGTCCCAGCCGGAACCGTCGCCGTCGCGCGAGCGCTGGTGAAAACGCATCAGGTTCAGCATCACAACCGGCGCATTTGCATCGAGCCGCTCCAGGCCCTCGATGTTCAACATATTAACCGCCAATGACACCTCCTCAAGCCATGCCTGCATTGTAGCCTTGCGGCCGCGTGACTTGTGTCACAACAGAAATCCGGCACAAGCTTGTATCCAACGCCAATGACGATTGCCTCGCCCGCGCCACCGGCCTCGAATCCGGCCAGTTGGCTCAACAACCAGCCTTACCTGCTGCTCAGCCTGAGCTCGCTGTTCTGGGCCGGCAACATCGTGCTCGCGCGCCATGTCGGCGCGCATGTGCCGCCGCTGACGGTGACCACGATCCGCTGGTTCGGCGTGTTCCTGATCCTGTTGCCGTTCGCCTGGCCGCATCTGAAGCGCGACTGGCCGAATTTGCGCAAGAGCCTGCCGCTGATGCTGTTCCTGTCGCTGGTCGGCTTCGCCTTCAACAACGCGATCTCGTACTGGGCGATGCAATACACGGAGGCGCTGAACGCGCTGCTGATCCAGTCGGCCGGACCGCTGTTCGTGGCGCTGTGGTCGCTGGTGCTGTTCGGCGTGCGGCTGACGGGTGCGCAACTCGCCGGCATCGCGATCTCGCTTCTCGGCGTGCTGATCATCATCCTGCGCGGCGATCTCGCCGCGCTCGCGAGCATCAGCTTCAACAGGGGCGACATCATGTTCGCCTCCTCGCTGGTGGCGTTCGGGCTCTACTCCGCCTTTATCCCGCGGCGGCCTAAGATCCACCAGCTCTCCTTTCTCTCCTTCACCACCTTTTGCGGCGCAACGATGTTGCTGCCCGCCGCGATCTGGGAAGCGCTAAGCGGCCGTGTCCTGCAACTCGACGCGGTGACGCTGGCGACGCTGGGTTACATCCTGATCTTTCCCTCGACGCTGGCCTATCTCTTCTTCAACCGCGGCGTGGCGCTGATCGGCCCGAACCGCGCCGCACCGTTCTTCCATCTGGTCCCGGTGTTCGGCTCGGCGATGGCGATCCTGCTGCTCGGCGAAAAGCTCCAGCCGTTTCATTTGATCGGCTATGCACTCGTGCTCGCCGGCGTCGTGTTCGCCTCTCGCCAGGGATCGTCGGTGAAGTAATTCCGCAACGCGGGCGACAAACTCCCGTCTTCCGATTTTTGCGAAGAGAAGCTAGGTTCCCCGCCAACGAAAAAGAGGGAACGTCCAGACATGCTGTCATCACTGATCCGCGCTCTGCGCGCTGCCGGCGCGGCCGCACTTTGTCTCGCCGCCACATCCGCCGCGCAGGCCGACAATTATCCGAACCGCAACATCACGCTGGTGCTACCGTTCGCGGCCGGTAGCGGCACCGACACCACGACGCGGCTGATCTCGCAGCATTTGTCGCAGGCGCTCGGCGTCGGCATCGTGATCGAGAACAAGGCCGGCGCCAACGGCATGATCGCCGCGACCTTTGTCGCGCGCGCCGCCCCCGACGGCTACACGCTGCTGGTGACGACCAACACCACGCATTCGGCCAATCCCTATCTGCTCAAGAGCCTGACCTACGATCCGGTGAAGGATTTCACCCCGATCGCGCGGACCGGCGACCTGCCCTTCATGCTGGTGATTCACCCGGAGGTGCCGGCCAAGACCGTCGGCGAGCTCGTCGCCTACGGCAAGGCCAATCCGGGCAAGCTGAGCTACGCGTCGGGGTCGTCCTCGGCGATCGTGTCGGGTGCGACCTTTGCGCACAATGCCGGGCTCGAGCTCCTGCACGTGCCCTACAAGAGCTCGCCGCCGGCGCTCAACGACGTCATGGGCGGCCGCGTCTCGATGATGTTCGTGGACATCCTGACCGGCCTGCCCCACGTCCAGGGCAACGCGCTGCGCGCGCTCGCCGTCACCACCAAGGACCGCTCGCCGCTGGTGCCGAACCTGCCCTCGATGCAGGAGGCCGGCGTGCCGGATTTCGACATCTCGTCGTGGCAGGGCTATTTCGGCCCCGCCGGCATGCCCAAGGAGATCGTGACCAGACTCAACGCCGAGATCAGGAAGATCGTCGAGAAGCCGGAGATCAAGGCCCAGCTCGCCACGCTCGGCATGGACGCCTTCTCCGGCACGCCGGAGCAGCTCGGCACGTTCGTCAACGAGCAGCTGGTGCTGTGGGAGAAGCTGATCACGAACGCGAAGATCGAGAAGCAGTAGCAGCTCTCGTAGGGTGGGCAAAGCGAAGCGTGCCCACCGAGACGTCACCGCGCACTCAAAAAGAAAAGGTGGGCACGACGCTTTCGCGTCTTTGCCCACCCTACGAATTCAGCGCAAGAATTTACGCCGCGCGGACCTTGGCGAGGAAGCCGTCGACGGCGCTGCGTAGCGCGCCGGACTGGCTGTCCAGCTCGCGGGCGTTGGTGAGCACGTCGGTGGCGGCAGTGCCGGTCGCTTCCGCGGCCGAAGTGACGCTGCCGATATTGGCGTTGATCTCGCTCGAGCCGGCCGCGACCGACTGGATGTTGCGGGCGATCTCGCGGGTCGCTTCGCCCTGCTGCTCGATCGAGGCGGAAATGCCGGCGGTGATCTCGCTCATCTCGGCGATGGTCTGGGTGATGCCGGAGATCGCCGTGACCGCGTCGCTGGTCGAGGTCTGCATCGCCGCCACTTGCGCGGAGATTTCCTCGGTTGCCTTCGCGGTCTGGTTCGCCAGCGCCTTGACCTCGGAGGCCACCACCGCGAAGCCGCGGCCGGACTCGCCGGCGCGCGCCGCTTCGATGGTGGCGTTGAGCGCGAGCAGGTTGGTCTGCGCCGCGATCGAATGGATCAGCTTGACGACCTCGCCGATCTTCTCGGCGCCGGTCGAGAGCACCTGCACGGTGGCGTTGGTGCGCTCGGCATCGTTGACGGCCCGGCTCGCGACTTCGGTCGAGCGCGTGACCTGGCGGGAGATTTCCGCAACCGAGCTCGACAATTCTTCGGCGGCTGCGGCAACCGTGCCGACATTGCCGGAGGCTTTTTGCGAGGCGGCGCCGACCGTCGCCGCACGCGACGAGGCGTCGCTGGCCGTCGCAGTCATCGACTGCGCCGTGCTCTGCATGCCAGCGGCGGCCGAGGAGACCGAGCGGACGATGCCGTTGACGCTGCGTTCGAAGTCGCTGGCGATGCCCTCCATCGCGCTGCGACGTTCCGCCGCGGCACGCTGCTTGGCATCGGCCTCGGTCTTCTCGAGGTCGCGGATGCGGACCGCGTTGTCCTTGAAGATCTGGACGGTCGAGGCCATCGCGCCGACCTCGTCGCCACGGCCGACGCCGGGAATCTCACCCTCGAGCTTGCCGTCGGCGAGATCCTTCATGCGGGTGCCGAGCAGCGCCAGCGGGCGGCTGATGCTGCGGCCGAGCAGCCAAGCGACGCTGCCGGCGACAATGACGATGCCGAGCATGGCGAAGCCGAGCAGCCAGTAGACCGGGCCCATCTTGGCGTCGATGTCGTCGAGATAGGCGCCGGTGCCGAGATACATGTCGAAGCCGGGGACCGCGACCGCATAGCCGATCTTGCGGATCGGCGTTTCCTGGCCGGGCTTCACATATTCATAATAGAGCAGGATCGAGCCGTTGGCCTTGACACCGTCCATCAGCTCGACGGACAGCTTGCGACCGTTGGTCACGACGTCCATGCGGTTGGCGCCGACCTGCTTCGGATCGGGCGCGAGCTGGGTGATGCCGTCGTAGGATGTGCCGAACAGATAACCCGAGCCGTTGTCGTAGGTCATCGCATTGCCGTAGCGGCGAAGGTCGGCCATCGCCACATCCTTCGTCAGCTCGCCGGCATCGACGCGTTTCTTCAGCGCCGCGGCGTAGTTGCGACCGAGGTCGACGATCGATTTGGCCTGGTCGATGCGCGCATTCACCATCTCGCGCTTCATCAGATAGCCGGCGAGAACACCGGAGACGCACAGGCCGAACAGGGTGACGCCGACGAGGATACCGAGCTTCGGGACGATCTTCAGATTGCTCAACTTCACGGGACAGCTCCGGCAATAATGGGATACGGACGCGCAAGGGAATCGAAAAATTTGAATCAACTTTTAGTGGGTGACCTCTTATCAACCTGTTACGGGCGGCTCCGTAGAAGCCCGGACGGAAGGCAGAAACAGCCAAACAAATCGCCGCGGCGGCAACCGACGATTGTACGCGACCGCCCCGATTTCGCGTAAAAGACGCAAAGGCCCACCGCGAAGGCCGGGCCACAACAAGAACCGACAGACCAAATCGGGAGCAGGAAATGCCGAAATACAGGGTGGTGACGCCGAAGGGCGCGAGCTTCACGGTCGCAGGCAGCGACTATTCCTTCGAGCGCGAGGCGCTCGATCCGATCGATGCCGAGATCGTCGAAGCCCCCGCCAACGAGGCCGAGTTCATCGCCGCCGCGAAAACCGCCGATGCCATCTACGCCAAGGGCATCCCGATCTCCAAGACCATCATCGACGCGCTGGAGAGCTGCAAGGTGATCACGCTCGGCTCGGTCGGCGTCGACAGCGTCGACGTGAAGGCCGCGACCGCCCGCGGCATTCCCGTCACCAACATTCCCGACACCTTCATCGAGGAGGTCGCCGACCACGCCATGATGCTGCTGCTCGCCGGCTTCCGCCGCCTGGTCGAGCAGGACAGGATGGCGCGCGACGGGCGCTGGGCCGAAGGCCGGCCTGCGCTGTTGAAGATCCCGCGGCTGATGGGCCAGACGCTCGGCTTCATCTCGTTCGGCCGCGTCGCGCGTGCCGTTGCGAAGCGCGCCGCCCCGTTCGGGCTGCGCATGATGGCCTACGATCCCTTCATCCAGGAAACGCTGATGTACGACCACGGCGTGATCCCGGCGACGCTGAACGAGGTGCTATCGCAATCCGACTTCGTCTCGATGCACGCCCCCGCTCGGCCCGAGGTGCATCACATGCTCACCGAGAAGCACTTCCGGCAGATGAAGAAAGGCTCGGTCTTCATCAATACCGGCCGCGGCGCCACCGTGGACGAGGAAAGCCTGATCAAGGCGCTCCAGGAGGGCTGGATTGCGCACGCCGCGCTCGACGTGCTGGAGAAGGAGCCGCCCTCGCACAACAATCCCATCCTCAGCATGGAGAACGTGACGCTGACCGCCCATGTCGCCTCGGCCTCGGCACGCTTCGATGAGGCGCGCAAGCGCCGCGTGGGCTACGAATTGTCACTGGTGCTTCAGGGCATGTGGCCGGTAAGCTGCGTCAATCCGTCGGTGCTGCAGAACACCGCGCTCCGTCGCTGGCAGCCCGTCAGCATGGATCGCGGCCCGAACAGCTAGGCGGCCGGCGCCAAGCGCGCCGGGAATCGGCAAGAGACCGAAACGGCCCTTCACCGGCGATCAACGCCGGGAAGGGAGACATCATAGGGAGGAACTGATGAGGAACGACATCACGCGTCGTGATGCCTTGGTGCTGGGCCTGTCCGCTACGGCGCTCGCGGCAACCGGTGTTGCAGCGCACGCTCAATCCGCAATCAAGGCCGCCGACGTCCCCGCACCGAAACTGCCGATCGAAAAAGGCGCAACCCTGCGCATGCTGCGGCCGGTGCGCTTCGTCCAGGCCGACGAAGACGTGTTCCGCGCCAACGCAGCCAAGTTCACCAAGGAGACCGGGGTCGAGGTCAAGGTCGACTTCGTCGGCTGGGAGGACATCAACCAGCAGACCGCGGTAACCGCCAATTCCGGCGCCGGCCCCGACATCATCATCGGCTTCTCCGATGCTCCGCACATCTATATCGACAAGCTGATCGAGCTGACCGACGTCGCCGACTATGTCGGCAAGCGCTATGGCGGCTGGCTGCCGCTGGCGCAGCGCTACGGCAAGAGGAACAAGAGCGACGCCTGGATCGGACTGCCGTTCGGCGCCACCGCGGGCCCCCTGATCTACCGCAAGTCGATCCTGCAATCGGTCGGCTTCGACAAGGTACCGGAGGACCACGCCGGCATCGTCGACCTCTGCCAGAAGCTGCAGAAGGCCGGCAAGCCGGCCGGCTTCGCACTCGGCAACGCCAAGGGCGACGGCAACGGGTTCGCGAACTGGGCACTGTGGTCACACAACGCCGCCCTGCTCGACGAAGAGGGCAACGTCGTCATCAACAGCAAGGAAACGATCGCCGCGCTGAACTGGGTCAAGCAGCTCTACCCGACCTTCATCCCCGGCACGACCTCGTGGAACGACGTCAGCAACAACCGCGCCTACGCCTCCCAGGAGATCTCCCTGAGCGCCAACGGCGTCTCGCTGTATTTCTCCCTGAAGAACGATCCGGCGACCAAGGCGATCGCCGACGATACCGAACATCAATTGCTGCCGAAGGGCCTGGCCAAGGTTTCTCCGATGGCGGGCCTGACGCTGAACGCCATGGTGTTCAAGCACAGCCAGTATCCCAACGCCGCGAAGGCCTTCCTGCAATACATGCTGGAGAAGGACCAGTACGAGCCGTGGCTCAACGCCAATTCCGGCTATTGGGCCCAGCCGCTGGCGGCCTATGCCGATGCCGCCGTGTGGTCGCAGGATCCCAAGGTCCAGCTGTTCAAGAACACCATGAACAGCACCTATTACGACGGCTATGCGGGTCCGATCTCGACGGCGACCGGCGCCGTCAGCGCCGACTACGTGCTGATTCAGATGTGCGCCTCGGTCGCGACCGGCGCTGCGACGCCGGAGGCCGCAGCCGCGGAAGCCGAGCAGCGCTGCAAGCGGTACTTCCGGCGGCAGAAGTAGAGACCGTCATTGCGAGCGAAGCAATCCAGTCCGTCCCCGCGGCAACAACCCGGATTGCTTCGTCGCTTCGCTCCTCGCAATGACAACGTGGTGAAAGCCTAGAACAGGACAACACACTGATGTCCGTGACCACACTTCCCCCTCTCGCCCTCGCCCACCGGCAGCCAAACTGGCTGGTCCGCCTGTTCGACTACAAGCCGTTCCTGATCGTGATGTGTCTTGCGCCCGCGATCGGGCTGCTCGCGGTGTTCCTGACCTATCCGCTCGGCCTCGGCATCTGGCTCGCCTTCACCGACACGACGATCGGCCGCAAGGGCGTCTATGTCGGCCTGGAGAACTTCCAGTATCTGCTCACCGATTCCCTATGGTGGAACGCGGTGTTCTACAGCGTCGTCTACACCGGGATCGCGACCTTCGGGAAATTCGCGCTCGGCTTCTGGCTTGCGCTGCTGCTCAACAACCATTTTCCGTTCAAGAGCCTGCTGCGGGCGATCATCCTCCTGCCCTGGATCGTGCCGACGGTGCTGTCGGCGCTGGCGTTCTGGTGGATCTACGATCCGCAATTCTCGATCATCTCCTATTTGCTGGTGGACGTGCTGCATTGGCGCACGACCAATGTCGATTTCCTCGGCTCGCCCTGGCCGGCGCGCTTCTCGCTGATCGCTGCCAATATCTGGCGCGGCATTCCCTTCGTCGCGATCTCGCTGCTGGCGGGCCTGCAGACCATCTCACCCTCGCTCTACGAGGCCGCGATGCTCGACGGCGCCAGCGCCTGGCAGCGCTTCCGCTACATCACCTTCCCGATGATGATGCCGATCCTCGCCATCGTCATGACCTTCTCGATCATCTTCACCTTCACCGACTTCCAGCTGGTCTACGCCATCACCCGCGGCGGTCCCGGCAACTCGACCCATCTGCTGGCGACGCTGGCCTTCCAGCGCGGCATCGCCGGCGGCGAGCTCGGCGAAGGTGCCGCGATCGCGGTGTCGATGATCCCATTCCTGGTGTTCGCGACGGTGTTCTCCTATTTCGGCCTGGCGCGCCGCAAATGGCAGCAGGGAGAGAGCAATGACTGATACCGTCGCCCAACCTGCCGTGGCCGACGCGAAGGCGGCGCCCGACACCATGGCCTGGGATTCCGGGCTGCGGCGGCTCATGATGATCTACCTGCCGCTCGGCTGCTTCGTGCTGATCCTGCTGTTTCCGTTCTACTGGATGGCGATCACGTCGTTCAAGCCGAACGCGGAGCTGATGAACTACAAGGAGCACAATCCGTTCTGGATCTCCTCGCCGACGCTGGCGCACATCAAGCACCTGCTGTTCAACACCTCATATCCGCGCTGGTTGTGGACGACGATGACGGTCGCGATCGGCTCGACCACGCTGTCGCTGATCGCCAGCACGCTCGCCGCCTATGCCATCGAGCGCCTGCGCTTCCGCGGCAGTCCCTATGTCGGCCTCGGCATCTATCTCGCCTATCTCGTGCCGCCGTCGATCCTGTTCATCCCGCTCGCCACCGTCGTGGTGCAGTTCGGCCTGTTCGACTCACCGATGGCGCTGATCCTGGTCTATCCGACCTTCCTGGTGCCGTTCTGCACCTGGCTCCTGATCGGCTATTTCAAGTCGATCCCCTACGAGCTCGAGGAATGCGCGCTGGTCGACGGCGCCACGCGCCTGCAGATCCTGCGGCGGATCACGCTGCCGCTGGCGGTGCCCGGGCTGATCTCGGCCGGCATCTTCTCCTTCACGCTGTCCTGGAACGAGTTCATCTACGCGCTCGCCTTCATCCAGAGCGGCGCCAACAAGACCGTGCCGGTCGCGATCCTGACCGAGCTCGTCACCGGCGACGTCTACCAGTGGGGGGCGCTGATGGCGGGATCGCTGCTCGGCTCGCTGCCGGTTGCGATCTTCTATTCGCTGTTCGTGGATTATTACGTCTCCTCGCTGACCGGCGCGGTAAAGGAGTAACGGACCACGGCGCGCAATCGTCGCGCATCGTGCAATCCTGATAGACGGCTTTCGTCCTTGGTCGCACCTTGCCGCGTCAGCGGCAGGGGCGACCGTGGGCACAGTCGATACTCGCCCCAGAAAGCGAGCATCGCATGGGATCGCCAAAGCTCCATTCCATGTCTCGACGCGGCTTTTGCCTGTGCTGCGTCGGCGCTACGTTCGCCGCCACGGCGGGATGGCTTAGCCCTCGACAGGCCTACGCAGAAGTCCGCGGCCTCGTCAGTCTGATCAAGGACAGCGCGGCAACGTCTCCCATCACGACCTACAAGCTGCGCAACAATGTCAGCGTGCTCGAAGGATCCGGCGGCAACATTGCCGTCCTCACGGGACCTGACGGCAAGCTTCTGGTCGATGCCGGCATCGGCGTCTCACGCCCTCAGCTCAGCAAGGCGCTGACCGAACTCGGCAGCGAACCAATCGCGCATCTGATCAATACGCACTGGCACTTCGACCACGCTGACGGTAACGAATGGCTGCATGCGGCAGGCGCGACGATTCTCGCGCACGAAAATACCCGCAAGCACCTTTCCGTCGTTCAGCGGGTCGAGGATTGGGACTACAATTTCCTCGCCCTACCAGCCAGCGCTTTGCCTGCGGAAGTGTTCGCCAAGGACCACAACTTGAAGCTCAACGGCGCATCGATCACCCTGAAATATTACGGGCCCGCGCATACCGACAGCGATATTTCGGTGATGTTCGCCGAAGCCAACGTTCTGCATGTCGGAGATACGTTCTGGAACGGCATCTATCCATTCATCGACTATTCGACCGGCGGCAGCATCGACGGCATGATTGCGGCGTCCGACGCCAATCTCGCCGCGGCCAAAAGCGACACCATCATCATTCCCGGTCATGGCAAGCCCGTCAGCAACAAGGCGGAGCTCCAGGAATTCCGCGACATGCTGGTCGCAATCCGGGACAATGTCGGCAATCTCAAGAAGAAGGGAAAGACGCGCGACGAGGCCGTTGCCGCCAAGCCGACGGCCGCGTTCGATGCGAAATTTGGCCAGTTCGTCATCGACCCCGGCTTTTTCACCAGGCTGGTCTACGAAGGCGTATGAGACGTAGCGATGCGGCGACCGAGGTAAAGGAGTAGATGTCGGCTGCGGCGTTTCGCCCAGTTTCACAAAACTGCAATATGCCATCCGCATAAGGCGTCGTCCGCTAACAGGAGACGCACATGCGCGCGATTTTTCTTGCCTCCGTCGCAACGATCATTCTCACCGCGAGCACCGCGCTTGCACAGAACGAGGGTGAATTCCCGGCGAAGCTCGCCGGCCACGTGGTGATGCCGGCCGCGACCTTCATCGACGCGCCGGCCGACGCGCCTGCCGATCTCAAGACCTCGGGCAAATACACCACCGGCAAGCGCGTCGACGCGCTCGGCACCGTGATGGGCAAGTCCTACGAGCGTGCGACCGGCGTGTCGCTGCCGTTCAAGGGCCAGCCGCTGCAGGGCCATTCCGGCATCAAGCACATGCCCGACGGCAGCTACTGGGTCATCACCGACAACGGCATGGGCGCACGCGCCAACTCGCCGGATTCGATGCTGTACCTGAACCGCTACAAGATGGATTGGGCCAGCGGCAAGATCGAGCGTCAGGAAACCATCTTCCTGCACGATCCCGACAAGAAGGTGCCGTTCCGCATCGTGCATGAGGACACCCAGAAGCGTTACCTGACCGGCTCCGATTTCGACACCGAGGGCTTCCAGATCATCGGCGACACCTTCTGGATCGGCGACGAGTTCGGCCCCTATATCCTGAAGGCCGACAAATCAGGCAAGATCCTCGGCGTGTTCGAGACGGTTGCCGACGGCAAGCCGGTGCGCTCGCCGGACAACTGGGCCGTGGCAACGCCGGGCGCGCCGGGCGCGACCTACACCAATGTCAACCTGCGCCGCTCCAAGGGCTATGAGGGCTTTGCGTCGTCCAAGGACGGCAAGTTCCTCTACGGGCTGCTCGAGGGCCCGCTGTGGGATGCCGACAAGAAGGACTGGGAGAAGGTCGACGGCAAGGAAGCCTCCCGCATCCTCGAATTCGACGTCGCCGCCGAGAAATTCACCGGCCGCTACTGGCAATATGTGTTCGAGCAGAACGGCAACGCCATCGGCGACTTCAACATGATCGATCAGGCCTCCGGCCTCATCATCGAGCGCGACAACGGCGAAGGCACCGCCGACAAGGCCTGCCCGCAAGGCACCCGCGGCGAGAACTGCTTCCCCGACATCGCCAAGTTCAAGCGCGTCTACAAGATCGAGCTGACCGACGCCAATGTCGGCAAGCCCGTGCGCAAGATCGGCTATATCGACCTGATGAAGATCCAGGACCCCGATAAGAAGGCGCGCAAGCCGCTCAATGACGGCGTCTACACCTTCCCGTTCTTCACCATCGAGAACGTCGATCGCGTCGACGAGACCCACATCATCGTCGGCAACGACAACAACCTGCCGTTCTCGTCCAGCCGCGATCCCAACAAGGCCGACGACGACGAGTTCATGCTGCTCGAGGTCGCGGATTTCCTGAAGGCGAAGTAAGCCGAACTCGCTCCTCTCCCTCTCCCCGCTTGCGGGGAGAGGGTTGGAGACGACAGCGTCGCCTCAACCTCCATCATTGCGAGCGCAGCGAAGCAATCCAGAATCTTTCCGCGGAGGCAGTCTGGATTGCTTCGCTGCACTCGCAATGACGAGGGTAGAGCTTTATTCCGCACTCTCGATGAGTCCGCGGAGAGGCATCATCACCTCACCGTAAACTCCACCGGAATCGTAAAGCCCATCGAACCGTTCTTGATCTCGTCCGGGATCGGCGGAAACGGCGCGGCCTGGCGGACCATCGACATGGCCTGGGCATCGAAGGCGGCGACGCCGGATGAGCCGGCGAGGCGGCTGGACGTGACCTGCCCGCCGCGGCTGAGCGTGAAACTGAGCCTCGCGACACCGCGCGCGCCGCCACCACTCGAAGGATATTGGTGAAAGCGCATCAGATGCGCGCGAACGCGTTGATTGTAGGACGCGATTGCTGAAGCCACGGCGCCTGCACTCATGGCAGACGCCATCGGCGCCTCGCGCTCGGCCCGCGGCGGCGCGCTGGTCCGTGGCGCAGGCGTCGCATCCGAGCGCTTTTTGGCTTCGCGGCGAACCACCTTGGGCTTCTCCGGCGCGGTCTTTTCGACCGGCACGATCTTCGCAGGTTCGGGCTTGGCAGGTAGCGGCTCCAGCTTCTGCTCCGGTGGCGCAACGACTTCAGGCTTTTCCTGCGGCGGCGTCGGCGCGATGGTCTCCTCGACGGCCTGCTGCTGCATCGGCTCCGGAGGCGAGGCGTCGGCCTCCTGCATCACCGGCCCGGGCGCGACGTTGTCCGGCGTCGGCTGCGGTGCCGAGGTCACCGGCGCCATATCGACCATGATCGCCGGGAAGGTGACGCCCTGCTCCGGCTGCGACCTGAGCCAGCTCATCGCCAGCACCGCAGCGGCAACATGCAACGCCACGATCACCGCGCCCGATACACCCCAGCGCGCGGTTTCGCGCTCGCCAAGCGGCTCGTGCAGGGCAAAGGCGTTCGCGGCCATCAGCTGCGTCCGTCGAGACCGACCAGCGCGACCTTGAGGTAGCCGGCATTGCGCAAGGTGTTCATCACCTCCATCAAATCGCCGTAGCTCACGGCCTTGTCGGCGCGCAGATAGATGCGCTCGTCCTTGCGGCCATTGGTGGCCGCAGCGAGCGCAGCGGCGAGGCCGTCGCGTGCCATCGTGTCTTCGCCGACGGCCACGGTGAGATCCGGCTTCACCGTCACGAAGGTCGGCTTGTCCGGCCGTGGCGCCGGCTCGGCTGCGGTCGCCGGCAGCTCGACGCCGATATCGACGGTCGCGAGCGGGGCGGCCACCATGAAGATGATCAGCAGCACCAGCATCACGTCGATGAACGGCGTGACGTTGATCTCATGGGTGACGTCGAGATCGCCGGGGTCGCCGCGCCTCAGCGGCGATCCCCCGCGTGCACCGAGCTTGGCAGCCATGGCCTACTCCGCCGCCCGCGCCAGGCGGAACTCTCTGTTGTCGCGTTGCCGGCTGACCAGCAGCATGAGCTGCGCCGAGGCGTCCCCAAGCAGCGCGCGGTAATTGGCGATGCCGCGGACGAGATGGTTGTAGATCACCACCGCCGGAATAGCCGCGACGAGTCCGAGCGCTGTCGCAAGCAGCGCCTCGGCGATGCCGGGCGCGACCACCGCAAGGCTCGTGGTGTGGCTCTCGGAGATGCCGATGAAGGAGTTCATGATGCCCCAGACGGTGCCGAACAGGCCGACGAACGGCGCCGTGGCGCCGATGGTCGCGAGCACGCCGGTGCCGCGCGCGATCTGCCTGGACATCGCCGCCTCGACCCGTTCCAGCCGCAGCGCCACGCGCTCCTGGAGGCCGTCATCGACAATGCCGCCGGAGAGCTCGGCCTCCTTGGCACAGGACTGGATGAGCTGGGCGACCGCATCATGCGCGTCGCCGGTCCGCTCCGCCGCCTCCGCCAGCTTCATCCTGCCCTCGAGCGCGCGCGTCCGCTGCACGGCGAGCGCGCCTTTGCGGCGCAGCTCGATGGTCTTGGCGAGCCACACCGTCCACGTCACCAGCGAGGCGATGGCGAGCCCGACCATCACCGTCTTCACGATGATGTCGGCACCGAGGAACATGCCCCAGGGCGACAGATTGCGCGGCAACAGCGCTTCGTCGATCGCGAAGGCCGGGGCCGGCGCGAGCGCCAGCGCGATTGCTAGGATCATGTGCCGAAGCCCAAAATTGCCCTGCATCCTGATCTCCCGACAGACAGAAGGAAATTACGCCGCGCCCCGTGCCGCGACGCGATCCGCCAGTTGCCGGAATCGCACGAGCTGATCCGCCCGCAGCGCCCGGGTCTCGTCGCGGCCGACAAAGACCTTGAACATGATGCCGCCGTCGGCATTGACGAAGGCAACGAAGGCCGAGGTCTTGCCCATGAAGGGACGCTCGACGAAGGCTAAGGCCGCGCAGCGCTCGTGGCGGAGATGGCCGTGCAAGCCCTTCGGCTGCATCAGGTTGAAATAGCCGCGGCCGATCTCGCCCGCCGGGACCGCGCCCGTGAACTCGAAGATCGCGTCATCCGTATGCACGATCAGCGTGACCTCGCCCCACGCGGCGATGTCCTGCATGGCGGCGGCGAAGTGATCGCCGCCACCGATACGCACCATCGACGACGGCAGCGCCTCGATCACCGCGCGTGGAGTGACCTTGCGCTCGCGCGCAACGTCCTCGATCACCGCACCGGGATTGTCAGCCATATACGCCTTGAGATCGGCGAGATCGGTGCTCAGCATGTCCGGCTCCCTTTCGTGATCCGCCGCGATCTCAAGCGGCCGCGTTCGTCTTGCGCTCGGTCATGATGACCTCGAACCCTTCGAACTTGGGATGGCCGAGATAGAGGCTTTCGCCGGTCTTGTTGTCGGCGCGCGCGTGGGCGCGACGGAATTCGTCCGATCGCGTCCAGGCCTCGAAGGCTGCCTTGTCGACCCACACCGTGTGCGAGGAATACAGCGTGTGGTCCTCGAGCGCCGGCCCCTTGAGCAGGTGGAATTCGACGAAGCCGGCCATGCTGCCGAGATAGGATTCGCGGGTGCGCCAGACGGTCTCGAAAGCGACCTCCGAGCCGAGCTTCACCTGGAAACGATTCATGGCGATGAACATAAGAGTCTCTCCTTCTGATCAAGACGAAAATGCGCCGAAGCCGCGCTGGAGCATCAGCGCGGCCCGGCGAGGATTGCGGGTGTCGCGAACCTTTCGGCTTACGCACCTCCAAAGTGAATCTTCAAGCCGGCCTTGTAGACCCTGCCAGGTCCCGGGCTCGACCACAGCACGTCGTTCTGCGTGGTGCCGTCGGTCGAGGTGCCGGGAATGGCGTAAGGCCGGTAGTACTGGTTCAAGAGGTTGTCGATCGAGGCCGAGAACACGATGTCCCTGGTCGCGTTGTAGGTCAGGTACAGGTTGACCAGCTCGTACCCGGTCGCAGGCAAATAGCCGGCGGGCACGTCGTTGTTGGGACCGAACGAGGCCCACTGTGCGGACAGGATCAGCGTGCGATCGAGCAGGCGGACACCACCGGTCGTGACGACCTTGCGCGGGGTGATGCTCGCGAGCCCGACATTGGTGACAGCGTTCTTGCCCTGGATGTAATGGCCGGCGACGCCGATGAACCAGTTGCCGGCATCGTACATCGTCTCCGCTTCGAAACCCTGGATACGGGCCTGTGCGATGTTCTGATACTGGTAGTACTGGCTGAAGGAGCCGAACGGCGGCACCGCAACCGGCGCCGAAGCGACGAGATCGATGTAATCCGAAACATCGTTGCGGAACAGGTTGATCTTGCCGCGGAAGGAGTCACTGGCGCTGAAGATGTTGTCGTACTTCAGATTGAAGCCCACTTCCTTGTTCTTGCCGACTTCGGGACGAAGATTCGGGTTGGGCAGGAAGCAGAACAGACCGACAGTTCCGTCGGGACAGGGGAAGAAGGCCGGTCCGCCGCCGGTCGCGTGCGCGCCGGAGATCACGGTCTCCGTGATCGATGGAGCGCGATAGCCTTCGGCGTAGCTGACATAGGGCTGGAAGCCGGCAACCGGCGTCACGCCGAGAGTGATCTTCGGCGAGAAGCGGTCGCCGCTGCCATTGGTCTTGCCCGATTCCAGATCGTAGCGGTCGTAGCGGATCGCACTCACCGCCTCGAACCAGGTGCTGTAGTTCTGCTTCAACTGCAGGAACCCGCCCGACACGGTGCGGATGCCGCTCGGCGTCGTGATGTTGGAGTTGCCGCGGCTGTCGGTCGTGATCACGTCATCCTGGAACGCGTCGAAGCCCACGGTGAGCGCATTGCGCCAGTCGCCGACGTTGAAGCGCGTGGTGTTGTTCGCGTCGATACCGTAGGTATTGAGGACATAGCCGCGCTTGTCGCCGACGCAGCCCGAGATGTTGTTGCCGAAATTGCCGGTGCCGCACAGGGCCGCGCCCGATGTCGAATAGTGATAGGTCTTGGTCTGGTCGTTATCGACGCGGTTGCCGTAGACCGACATGTGCCAGTCGAACAGATTGTCGCTCGGCAGCGCATAATTCCAGGTGATCGTGCCGGTGTAGTTCTTAGCGTCGGAGGCGTAGACCGACGAGCCCTGATAGAGCGCGCGCTGGGCTGGGGTCGCGACTGGCCCCCTGTTGAACTGGCCGATATCGTATTGATAGTCCTGGAAGATGGCGCCGAACTTGACCTCGTGGCCGAGGGCGGGACGCACCGTGAGCTTCATCAGGCCGCTCTCGACCTGGTTGCCGGTGTTACCGATCTCGGTGCCGTTGCCGTCCTTGTAATTTCCTTGCGTGCGGTAGACCGCGCCGCCGAAGATATCGACGTCGGGCGTGGCGCGCACGCCGCCGAACACCGAGCCGAGGCCGCGATTGTTGTTGGAGCCGTAGGAGCCGGAGAGATCGACGCCCCAGCGCTCGCCGGGACGCAGCACATCATTGATGTCCTTGGTGCGGAACGAGACCAGGCCGCCGATCGCACCGGAGCCGTAGATGTTGGCAGTCGGGCCGCGCACGACGTCGACACCACCGACCAGTTCGGGATCGAGGAAGAAGGAGCCGCTCGCATTGTGACCGGTGCGCTGGTAATTCTGCCGCGCACCGTCGACGACGACCGCGACGCGCCCGAACTCCTGCAAACCGCGGATGTTGATGACGGTCGCGGGATCATCGCCGCGCTCCTGGAACGACACGCCGGGCACGGCATAGAAGATGTCGGACAACCGGTTCGGCTGAAGCCCCTGGATCTGGTCGAGCGAAATCGAGCTGACCGGCGCGAGCGCATCGATCGCGCGCTCCTTGGTCTTCGTTGCTGCGACCGTAATGGTGTCGAGCACCTGAACCGGCGCCGTGCCGCCGGTCTGGGCGCGGGCGTTCATGATTTCAGGCGTTGCCTGCTGTGCAACTTGCGGCTTGGCTTGCCTGCGCTTGGCCTGCTTCGCCCGTTCAGACGACGTACTTTCGGCCTGCGGCGATGCGGTCTGCGCAAAACTGCTCACCGGCGACACCGCCGCAATTGAAACCACCGACGCGCCCAAAATCAGCGCGCGCGAATACCTAGCCCCGTCAGCCATACACCCAACCCAATCATGAGATGTCTTGTTTGGCTGGCGTGCGCTCGCGCGGCGAGCGACTAGCTGGCTATTCTCTGGTGCAGACCCCCGGCCCGCATTGTTCCATTTGGTTACGTGGCAACACCCTGACGGTCAATGTCATCCGGTTGCAGTTTATATCGATTGTAAATTGCCGCCGTTGGAATGCGCCTGATGCCGCTTATACAAACAAGACGCATCTGAAATTTCGAAAGCGCATCACACCTACCATGTCAGCAGCGTCCGGAGACAATAGCGGCGATGCGGCGGGGCCGACACAAAGCCCTTCTGCAACAACGAGAACTCTAACCATGCGCGGGAGCCGGATCGACAGCCGCGAGCTCTTTGCGGCGGAGCGCGAGATCATCATCGCGCATGGCGAGGACGCCTATCGCCTTCGCCTGACCTCGCAGAACAAGCTGATCCTGACGAAGTAACCTGCAATGACATTTTGTCGCACCCTCGCAAACCTGCTGCTTTCCGGCACAATCGCGCTTGGCTCCGCCGCGCACGCCGCCGGTATCACCGTGCATGATGCGCGCAATCGCGATGTCGCCGTTGCCGACTTCGCGCGCACCGTTTCGATCGGCGGCGCCATCACCGAGATCCTCTATGCGCTCGGGCTGGAGAATCGCCTGGTCGGCGTCGACACCACGAGCCTGTATCCGGCGGCGGCGCTGCACGACAAACCCAATGTCGGCTACATGCGTCAGATTTCGGCCGAGGGCGTGCTGGGCCTCAACCCGACCCTGATCCTGGCGATCCAGGGATCGGGCCCGCGCGAGACCATGGACCTGCTGGAGACGGCGAAGGTGCCGCTTGTGCTAGTGCCCGAGACCTTCTCCGAGGAGGGCCTGATCGAGAAGATCAAGCTGGTCGGCCATGCCATGGGCGTCGATGCGCGCGCCGAATGCCTGGCGACCGCAGTGGCTGCGGATCTTGCGCAGCTGCGCGCACTGCGTGCCAAGGTCACGAAGCCGGTCCGCGTGATGTTCGTGATGTCGCTCCTGAACGGACGGGCGATGGTCGCCGGTCACAAGACCGCTGCCGACGAGATCATCCAGCTCGCGGGCGCCACCAACGCGGTCGAGGATTACGACGGCTACAAGAACATCGGCGACGAGGCGATCGTCGCGGCAAAACCCGACGTCGTGCTGTCGATCGAGCGCGGCAAGGATTCGCTCCAGGCCGACGCGGTCTACGCCCATCCCGGCTTCGCCCTGACGCCGGTCGCTGCCAACAAGAGCTTCATCACGATGGACGGCCTCTATCTGCTCGGCTTCGGACCGCGCACGGCATCTGCGGCGCGTGATCTCTCCGTCAAGCTCTATCCGGCATTGGCTAACGGCGGCGCCTTCACGTCGGCTCTGTCGGCGGCGAACTGCCGGCAATGAGCGTGGCGATCGGGACGGACTCGCGGAGCCCGCGGCGCGCGGGCGCAGGACGGCGATTTACGTCGATTGCCATTCCCCTTCTCTTGGTGATCCTCGCGGCCACCGCCATCGTCGCGCTGACCGTGGGCGCAGCCGGCATTCCCCTCTCTCGCTTGCCCGCCGCGCTCGGTCTTGCAGGCAACACCACCGCCGACGCCATGACGGCGCGCGACCAGCTCGTGTTGTGGTCGATCCGCATTCCCCGGATCGCGGCGACCGCGATGGTCGGCGGCCTGCTCGCCGCGGCCGGCGCGATCATGCAAGGATTGTTTCGCAACCCGCTCGCCGATCCCGCGCTGGTCGGCGTCTCCAGCGGCGGCGCGTTGGCGGCCGCGAGCGCGATCGTCTTCACCGATTCGCGCTTCGGCGAGACGCTGCGTTTCCTTCAGACCGAGCTCTTGCCGCTCGCGGCCTTTGCGGGCTCGCTGGTGACCACCGCGATCCTTTACGGCATCTCCAGCCGCGCCGGGCGGACCTCGATCGCGATCTTCCTGCTCGCCGGCGTCGCCATCACGGCCATCACCAATGCCGGCATCGGGCTTCTGGTGTTCATCGCCGACGACCGCCAGCTTCGCGACATTACATTCTGGCTGCTGGGCTCGATGAGCGGCGCGACCTGGACCAAGACCGCCGTGCTCGCGCCGATCCTCATCATCGGGCTCGGCGCCTTCGCCTTCATCGCACGCGGTCTCGATCTCCTGGTGCTTGGCGAGGCCGACGCGTTTCACGGCGGCGTCGACGTCGAGCGTCTGAAGCGGATCTCGATCGTCATGGTCTCCGCCATGACCGGGGTCGCGGTGTCGATCAGTGGCGTCATCGGCTTCGTCGGCATCGTCGTGCCGCATCTGCTCCGCCTCATCATCGGGCCGGCGCACCGCCTGTTGCTGCCGGCCTCGGTGCTGCTCGGCGCGATCCTGATGGTCGGCGCCGACACGCTGGCGCGCACCATCGTGGCGCCCGCGGAGATGCCGGTCGGCATCCTGACCGCGGCCGTCGGCGCGCCTGTCTTCCTCGGCATCCTGCTGCGCCAGCGCGGGCTCGCCTCACTATGAGCGCCGTGATCGAGGCGCGACGCTTAAGCAAGCGCGCCGGCCGCGCCACGCTGCTCGATGGGGTCGGTCTCTCGGTTGAAGCCGGCGAGATGGTCGCGATCATCGGCCCGAACGGCGCCGGCAAGTCGACGCTGCTGCGGCTACTCTCCGGCGATCTTCGTCCGAGCGAGGGCGAGGTGCGGCTGAAGCAACGCGACATAACGAGCTATACACCGCGCGAGCTCGCCGCGCGCCGTGCGATGCTGTCCCAGCACATCAACGTCACCTTCCCCTTCACGGTCGAGGAGATCGTGCTGATGGGCGCGGGCGACCGCAGCCTGCGCGATGCCGTGCCGCTCGTCGACGCCGCGCTCGATGAGGTCGGCCTCGCACATTTCCGCGAACGGCAATTGCCGACGCTGTCGGGCGGCGAGCAGCAGCGCACTCATTTCGCCCGCGTGCTGGTGCAGCTCGCCTGCGGCGAGGCCGAGCACGGACCAGGACTTCTGCTGCTGGACGAGCCGACATCGAGCCTCGATCTGCGTCACCAGATCGACCTCGTCGAAGCCGCGCGCCGCCGCGCTGCAGGCGGCACGGCTGTCATCGCAATCCTGCACGACCTCAACCTCGCGATCCGCTTCGCCGACCGGCTGATCGTGCTGAACGGCGGCAGGCTTGCCGCCGACGGCCCGCGCAGCAAAATCGTCACGCGCGAGACCATCCGCGACATCTTCGAAATCGACGCCGTCGTTCATCAGGCCGACGACGGCGTGCCCTACGTGCTGCCGCAATCGATGCGCGCGGCGACGCCTGCTTCGCGGTGAAGGTGCACTCCCTCGCCCCGCTTGCGGGGCCGCGACGAGCTTCGCTCGCGCTGTGAGGGTTGGGGTGAGGGGCCTCCCTCCACACGCGAGATCGTCGAGAGACCTGTACCCCCTCACCCGGATTGCATCTTCGATGCAATCCGACCTCTCCCCCGCAAGCGCGGCGAGGTAAGAAGGCATCACGCCTCAGGCTCCTAACCCGCCGGCGCCATGACGATGCCCTTGTCCTTGGGCCAGCGGATGCGCCAGGCGAACTTGATCTCCTTGATCTCGCCGGGTTTTCCGTCGAACGCCCATTCCAGCACGCCGCGCTTGTCGCGCAGATTGGTGGTCGTGGGCGGCGTGGTCGAGGACAGCATCTCGACGCCAATATCCTCGCTCTCGCTGACCGGAAGCTGATCCTCGATCGCGATGCGGATCGGGAAGTCGTGCCCGTTACGAACGACGGTGCGGAACGAACGCGTGTCGGTCTTGGATGACGCGATCACGCCGGCCGTGCCTTCGTTCTGCCTGATGACGGTGCGCTCGATCTTGATCTTGTCGTCGGCACCGAAGCCGAGCCGGATCGCGTCGTTCCGCGCGCCGGTCGAGAATTTACTGCGACCGACGAACGTGCCGTCGCGGAAGATCGCGACCTTGCCGGGCAGCAGATTGGTATCCTCGGCAAGCTTGAATGACGCCTCGAGGTAAGCGGTGGGATCCATGACCGGGGCGGCGCGGATGGCGAGGTCAGGCGTCACCGTCATGGAGGAGATGAGCAGGCTCTTGGCGCCCTCATTAGCGCCGAGACTGACGCGGCCGCTGATCTGATACACGGCCTGGAAATCGCCGATCTCGGCGTTGGCCTGCTGCTCGTCCGCGCGCTCACGCAGCTCGGGCTCCGCCGCTTTCGCCATCGCCGGAGATTGCGCCTGCCGCGTCATCGGCTGCGCGGGCATCGCCATGTCCGACGCCGTGCCCAATGCCAGCGGCTTCGGCAGTTGCGGATACCTCACGACCAGCGAATTCAGCTCCGGCGCGCTACCGCCGCGGCTGACGCGAACGGTGGAAACACCGAGGCTGACATTCGACCAGTCTTCGCCGGTCGACTGCGTAACCTCGGCGCGGCGAACCAGCTCGAGCTGCGGCTTGCGATCCTTGGCACCGGTGTCGAGCCGGGCGTCATACAGCGGCAGCCAGCGCGCATTGCGGACTGCATAAGTCACCCGCAACGTCGCCTTCGTCGCGGCGGCGGAGGCGACATCGATGCGAACCTCGAGCTTGCTCGGCGGCTTGGCGGAACGCTCCGCTTCAAGTTGCGCGAGCTGCCGATCGATCTCGCGCTGCTTTCGCGTGGCGTCGCGGATCGCGGTGTCGGCGGTCGCGATCTCCTCGGCGACCGCGGCAAAGGCCGCACGCCATTCGGTGATCGGCCGAGCCTCGCCCTTCTCGCCAAGGCCGGCGGGAGAAGCCTCCGCAAAGTGCTGCGCGAATTTGCGCCGGGCGTTGGCCGCATCGATGTCGCCTTGCAGATCGGCGCGCTGATCCTTCAACGCTTCGATGCGCTTGTCGAGCTCGGGCAAGTTGATGGGAGGCGCCGCGCGCGGCGGCCGCGCGTCGATGGTCCCGATGGTGAGTTTGGCGCCCGCCTCGCCCTCGACCCGGAGGGAGGATGGATCGAGCGAAAGCGGAAAGTCCTTGGCCACCAGCGTGCTGTCGCCGGAGGCGAGGTCCAGCGCGATGATACGGGTGACGGTGGCGCCATCGGGATAGACGGTGACGGTGTCGATGGCCGATGTGGCGTCCACATCGGCGGCCCATGATGGCGACGCGGCCGCCATGGTCACCAGAACCAGGCTCGTCGTTGCCAAACATCTTGCGGTGATGCGCATAAAGTCCCTCCTGCCTTATCGCCGCGCCGCCAGCCGGACGCGTGCGATCAAATGCCTCGCCAACATGGTTGGACGCGGCAGCGAAGGAACTGGTTCGATTGAGGTTTCCGTGGGGCGTCGCCGCGGCGGCACCAAGGCCGCGGAACGTGTCGTCGTCCCGTGGCGAAGCCGTTAAACTCAGATCCTTAGACCTGGATGGGCGACCCCTGGCCGAAGATGCGGCGGAGCAGATCAGTCACGTTCCGGGCGCCTGCCTTCTTCAGGATGCCGGCGCGATAGCCTTCGACCGTGCGCGCGCTCAGATGCATGCGCCGGGCGATCTCCTTGTTGGTCAGGCCGGCAGCAAGGTGCTCGAGCACATCGCCTTCGCGCCCGGTCAGGGGCTCGCAGCCGGGCAGCCAGCGTTGCCGGTTTGAACCCGGCTGCGCGAACTCGTCGATGGCGGCATCGATCCGGTCGACGATGTCGCGGGTGCGGAACGGCTTCTCGATGAAGTCGGCCGCGCCGCTCTTGATCGCGTCGACAGCCATGGCGATGCTGCCGTTCGCCGAGGTTACCAGAACCGGCGCCATGCAGTTCTCCTCGCGCAGGCGCTTGAGCACGTCGAGGGCGGAACGATCCGGCGGCATCTCCAGCAGCACGCAGGCCGGCATCCGCGCCTTGGCTTCCGAGAGCAGCGACGCGCCGTCGGCAAAGCAGATCACGTCATAGGCGCTCTGTTGAAGCGCCATTGAAAGTTGTTCGCGGGAGGTCGCGTCAGTTTCAATGACGAATACCTCACCCTTGGAAAGCAAGTTTCCCGGCATCATCCCGATCCAGCAATGTCTTGGTCAAATGGCCCGAGACGGCAGCGGGGCTTCGTCGCGCCGCGTCGTCATACGCACGGCATTCACGCCCGTGCTTCGGTTTCCCTTATGTATGTTCCATCCTGTTCCCGGATTTGACGGATCGGGACAGAAACTTTACATTTCGGGACATCTGCGGGAATGGCTGGCAGGAACGGGTCGCATGACCGACCTCATTCGCAGCGCAGGCTTGAGCTACTACCCGGATGTCGCCCGGTCGGTCGGACTCGACCCGAAACAGATGATGCGCAAGGTCAGGCTGCCGCTGGCCGTGCTCGACAAGCCCGATACCCCCATTGCCGTGACCAGCCTGCGCCGGCTGCTCGAATTGTCGGCAGAGGCGTCGGGTGCCGAAGATTTCGGCTTGCGGCTCGCCGAGCGCGGCGGGCTGACCAATTTCGGCGCGGTCGGCCTGATCGTGCGTGAACAGGCGACCGTCAGTGAGGCCATCGAAGCGTTCTCGCGCTTCATCCACGTTCATCACGACGGCATGAAGCTTGAGGTCACGCGCGACAAGCAGACCGTGACGGTCACACTGCATCTGCGCGGCCGGCAGCCGACCGCGCCGCGCCAGTCGATCGACATGGCGCTCGGCAGCGTCCACCGCATCATCCAGTCGCTGTTCAGCAGCGATTGGCGGCCGCTCGAGGTACATCTGCATTATCCGCCACCGCACGACCGCAAGCGCTACCGCGACTTCTTCGGTTGCCGCGTCACCTTCAATGCCGATGACGATGCGATCCTGTTGTCGGCGCATGACATGGAGCGGCGGATCCCGAGCGCGCATCCGCTGATCGCGAGCTATCTGCGCAAACGGATCGAGGCGATCGAGACGCGGCCGGCAAGCTGGGAGGGGAAGGTCGACGAGGTGGTACGCATCCTGCTCGCAAGCGGCGACTGCACGGTCGAGCGCGTGGCCGAGCATCTCGCCTGCACCCGCCGCACCATCCATCGGCACCTCGCCGCATCAGGCACCAGCTTTTCTGCCATCCTCGACGCGCAGCGCGCCGATCTCGTGATCCAGCTGATCGACGACCCCGGCCGGCCGCTGGCCGATGTCGCCGCGCAGCTCGGCTTCTCCGCGCAGAGCGCGATGGCGCGCTGGTTCCGCGGCCGCTTCGGCTGCACCATCACTGCATGGCGCAAGGGCGTGCGGCCACTGGCCAAGCCCGTCGGCGTTCCCTCGGCGTCCGCGGCCTAGGCTCAGCGTGCCGGAGCGGGCACGCCCATGATGGCAAGGGCGCGCCGCGGATTTCCGGCGAGCAGCGGTCCGAATGCGACGGCAAAGCCGAGGAACGCGACGATCCAGCCGCAGGCCGCAATATGCAGCAGCACATCGCTTTGCGCCGGCAACGCAACAGCAGCCACCCGCGCCAGTGCCGCGATGATGATCGCGACATAGATGCCCTGGGTGGCGAGTGACGCCGTCAGCGCCTGCCCGGTATGGCCAAGGCTCGCGCGCGTCATCACCGCAAGTGTCATGATTCCGGCAGCCCCCGTCATCCAGGCGTGAATGCCCGCGCTCGGCGGCAGCAGGCCGAAGCCGGCCAGGGCGTTGAGGAGAAAACCGAGCGGCACGAAGACGTACCCGACATGCAGGATCAGCAGCAGCGGTTCGCGCGACGTGCGGTCGCCGGCCCAGCGCGCGAACCGCACCAGATGGAGCACACCGACGAGCGCCATCACCACGCCGGTGACCGTGTTCAGCGGCGCCACGATCCATGCGATCAGCGCGAGCGCGCTCAATCCGACCACCGCGCCGTCAAAACGCCCGAACGTCACCGGCAGGCGGCCGGGATTGAACTTGACCAGCCAGTTGCGGGTGAAGCTCGGGATGATGCGGCCTCCGATCAGCGAGATCAGCAGCACGACCACGCCGATGCCGACGCGGATGCTGACATCGGCCGCGCCCTCGAAGTGCGCTTCGAGATGGAAGGCGACGTTACCGGCGAGCAGCACCAGCACGAGCACCACCACCGGCAGATTGCGCCAATTGCCGCCCGCGATGATTTCGCGCGTGGCCGCGGCAACGACCAATGCCAGGAAGGCGGCATCGACGACGAGCGCGAACGCCCAACCGATATCGGCGGACACAGTCACCGCGGCGCGTCCGGCAAGCCAGACGACCAGCAGCGCGCCCAGCGACGTCCCCTGGATCGGCAGCCGCCCGGTCCAGTTCGGGATCGCCGTGAACAGGAATCCCGTGATCACCGCCGGCAGGAAGCCATAGAGCATTTCGTGGACGTGCCAGTCGCGCGGCGCGAAGGCCGAACTCACCGACAAGTCGCCGTAGAACATCGGCAGCCACGCCAGGATCGACAGCCCCGCCTGGATCGCGGCGAGCAGGAAAAACGGCCGAAAGCTGTTCGCAAACAGCGGCCAGCCCTCAAAGTTACGGGATCGGGCGCCAGCCATGGGAGCAACTCCTGTGAATTCGGACGGTCACTTGGATCGTCATTTGGAAAAATACTGCCGTCCGGCCGGCCCGTTTTGCGCTATCGCAAACTGCCTGACGAATACAGGTGCCATCACACTCCCTGATGCCAAGGAGGCAGAATGGCCAAGGTCGACACATCGCTGGTTGCGCATTTGCCGCTGTTTTCAGGCGTCAAGCCGGAGGACCTCGAGGAAATCCTGCGCGAGGCCCGCTCGGCGCGCTATCCCAGGAACAGCGCCATTTTCGAACAGGGCGCCGACGCGCAATCGTTCTTCCTGCTGCTGCACGGCCACGTCCGCGCGGCCAAAACCACCCCGACCGGCGAGCAGATCGTGGTGCGCTATGTCGCCCCCGGCGAGACCTTCGGGCTCGCGATGGCGATCGGAGCGGCGCACTATCCGGCGACCGCGATGGCGGTCGACGACAGCGTGGTGCTGATCTGGCCGAATTCGGCGTGGCCGCGGCTGATCGAGCGATTTCCGGCAATCGCCGCCAACACGCTCCAGACTGTCGGCGCGCGACTGCAGGAGAGCCACACCCGCATCCTGGAAATGTCGACCCAGCAGGTCGAGCAGCGCGTCGCGCATGCGCTGCTGCGGCTCGCAAAACAGTCCGGCAGGAAGCTCGACCACGGCATCGAGATCGACTTCCCGATCAGCCGCCAGGACATCGCGCAGATGACCGGCACCACGCTGCACACCGTCAGCCGCATCCTGAGCGGCTGGGAGAGCCAAGGCCTCGTCGAGAGCGGCCGCCAGCGCATCATCCTGCGCGATCCGCACAAGATCGTCGTGCTGGCGGAGCGTACGGCGGACGGCAATTCTGCGTAAGATAGGGGTGAGGGCGCTTCCGCTTACGGCGCAAGCCCGCCCTCACCCGGGAGTCCGCGCGCGACCCGCGCGAACTCCGACCTGCCTCACGCCGGCACGCATTCGCACAGCGCAGCGAGGAATTTGTCGCGATCGATGCCATGCTCGCGGCAGGCGTCTTCCACGGTATGGAAGGTCGCGATCGGACAGCCGACGCAAGCCATCCTGAAGGCGAGGAACACGCGGATCGTGTGCGGCGCCGCACGCATGATGTCATCGACCAGATCGTCGGATCGGAAGGGCATGGACAACTCCGTTCCGAAGTGACGATAGCCGAGGGGGGCCGAGCTTCTTTGTTGAAGCGCAAGCTGGTGGTTGCTTCTTCGTTTCCCCGTTCTTACGGGGAGACGTGAACTACACCGCCCTGCTGTGCAACTGCTTCGCCGGGTCCAGATGCGCATCGAACGCCGCGGCGACGCTGCGGACCAGGAAGCGCGAGTCGGTTGCGACCGCAAGACGGTCGCCGTCGAGCCTGACGATGCCGTCCGAGATCAACGGCTTCAGGCGCGCGGCCGATTGCAGCATCGCTTCGGGTTCCGCGCCATGGCGCGCGCAGATGTCGCCGAGATCCGCGCTGAACTCGCACATGATGCGCTCGATGATATCGGCGCGCAGCCGGTCGTCGTCGGTGAGCCCGTAGCCCTTGGCCGTCGCGAGGCGACCGGCGGCGATGCTTTGCGCGTAGGCGCCGATCTGCACCTGGTTTTGCACATAGCCCTGCGGCAGATGTCCGATCGCGCTGGCGCCGAAACCGAGCAGGACCTCGCCTCTGTCGGTGGTGTAGCCCTGGAAATTGCGCCGCAGCGTCCGTTCCTCGAAGGCCACGGCCATCGCATCGTCGGGTCGCGCGAAATGATCGAGTCCGATCTGCACGTATCCGGCCTCCTTCAGCGCATTGGCGATCGCGCAGGCCTGATCATGACGCGCGAGGCCGTCCGGCAGCGCGGCCTCGTTGATCATGCGCTGGTGCTTCTTGAAATCAGGCACGTGAGCATAGCCGAACACCGAGAAACGATCGGGCCCGAGTTCGAGGCTGCGCCGAACGGTGTCCAGACAGGACGCGACGGTCTGGTGCGGCAGCCCATAGATGAGGTCGAAGTTGATCCCGTTGATGCCGGCGCGATGCAGCCTATCGACGACGGAAGCCGTCTGCTCATAGCTCTGCACGCGATTGATCGCGCGCTGCACGACCGGATCGAGGCTCTGCACGCCCAGGCTGGCGCGGTTGACGCCGGAGAGCCGCATGGCCTCCACCATCTCTGATGTCAGCGTGCGTGGGTCGATCTCGACCGCGATCTCGGCCGAGGGCAGCACGAAGAACGAATGGCGCATCGCTGCCATCAACTCGGCAAAGGCCTCCGGCGCCATGATGGTCGGCGTGCCGCCACCGAAATGGATATGCTCGACCTTGATGCGGCGGCCGATGGTTTCAGACACCTGCGCGATCTCGCTGCGCAGCGTCCGCTGATAGGCGGCGATCAGCCCGTCGCGGCGGACGATCTGGGTATGGCAGCCGCAATACCAGCACATCTCGCGGCAGAACGGCACGTGCAGATAAAGTGACGCGCTGGCGCCTGCCGGGAGTCCGGCGAGCCATTCGGCATAAATATCCGGGCCGACCGCCGGCGAGAAATGCGGTGCGGTCGGATAGCTCGTGTAGCGCGGCAGACGTTCTTCGCCGTAGCTCGCTGCGAGATCGGTCCTCATATCTCACCCATTCGTAAATCGATGCCACGCGGTGGCGCGGCAAATCCCTGTTAGCATTGGATGACGCGTTTTCGGGCGGACCACCTTGCGCTCGCTCAAAGTCCGAGCGCCGGATCGGAGCCATGATCACGTTCAATCATGACTCACTGGAGATAGGCCATGGCGTCGCTCGCGCTCGATCTCGTTCTCTGGCTCACCGGCGTTCGCGGTCATATCCCGCGCTTCGACGATTTTCGTCCCGTTCCCGCGGCACATTCTGCCGGCGCAGGTCATCTCATGCGGGTGCTGGCGATCACCGCCGCCATCTTCGCCGCGCTGTCGCTCGCGGTCTGGGGCACGGTCTGGATTGCGATCCAGCTTCTCTGATCGACAACCATAGATTCACAATCGAGCGCAGCTGAACATGCGAACGATTTGCCGCTGGCGCAACTGACGCCGCGCGACGTCGTGCATTTCGCACGGCCGATACGCGCTTCGGCAAACCTCCTAAGGATTTTACCGGAGGCGAATTCGGCAAAAGCTTGTCGCAGCGCAAACACTCTTGCCGTAACAGGCGCAGACTGCATCCGTCATCAAAACCCTTTCAGATGAAGGATGCTTCCGATGTTCACCCGCAGAGCCGCATTGATCGGCGCCGCCGCGACCGCCCTGATGCTCGCGACACCCGCGTTCGCCGCCGGCGACCTCAAGCTGCCGCGGCAGAAGGTCGAGCTGGTCGCCCCGCCCTTCGTGCACGCGCACGAGCAGGCCACGACGCAGGGGCCCAAGATCGTCGAGTTCAAGCTCAACATCGAGGAGAAGAAGGTCGTCATCGACGACAAGGGCACCACCTTCCAGGCCATGACCTTCAACGGCTCGATGCCGGGCCCGCTGATGGTCGTGCATGAAGGCGACTACGTCGAGGTGACGCTGGTCAATCCCGCGACCAACACCATGCCGCACAACATCGACTTCCACTCCGCGACCGGCGCGCTCGGCGGCGCCGAGCTCACGCTGGTCAATCCCGGCGAGCAGGTCGTGCTGCGCTGGAAGGCAACGCGGACCGGTGTGTTCGTCTATCACTGCGCCCCGGGCGGCCCGATGATCCCCTGGCATGTCGTCTCCGGCATGAACGGCGCGGTGATGGTGCTGCCGCGCGACGGACTGAACGACGGCAAGGGCCACGCGCTGAAATACGACAAGGTCTACTATGTCGGCGAGCAGGACATGTATGTGCCGCGCGACGAGAAGGGCAATTTCAAGTCCTATGATTCGCCGGGCGAAGCCTTCACCGAGACCGAAGAGGTGATGAAGAAGCTGATCCCCACGCATGTGGTGTTCAACGGCAAGGTCGGCGCGCTCACCGGCAAGAACGCGTTGACGGCCAAGGTCGGCGAGAACGTGCTGATCGTGCATTCGCAGGCCAATCGCGACAGCCGTCCGCATCTGATCGGCGGCCATGGCGACTATGTCTGGGAGACCGGAAAATTCTCCAATGCGCCGGAGACCGGGCTCGAGACCTGGTTCATCCGCGGCGGCTCCGCGGGAGCGGCGCTCTACAAATTCCTGCAGCCCGGCATCTACGCCTATGTCACGCATAATCTGATCGAGGCAGCCGACCTCGGCGCCACCGCGCACTTCAAGGTCGAAGGCAAGTGGAACGACGATCTGATGACCCAGGTGAAGGCGCCCACGGAGATACCGGCTCCCAACACCAACTAGACGCGACAAGGGGCCGGTCATCGCCGGCCCCTTCCTTCTTCGGGGGACGACCATGCTGATCGCATTCAAGCTGAAACTGCTGCTCGCCTGCGCCGCCGGGCTCGCAGGGCCGATCGCCGTGGCGCCGCTGGTCTCGGACATGGCGGTCCACGGCACGGCGACGGAGCCTGCCATCGTCAGGGTCGCGCCGGGCAGTCTCTCCTATCGCGAGGCCGGCGATTTCACCCGCGCCGGGCAACAGGCCGAAGTGCCGCTGCGCGCGATGCGCTTCAACCGGCCGCTGCACATCATGCGGCACCAGGTCTCGTCATCCGACTATGAGCTCTGCGTGCAGGATAGCGCGTGCCGGGCGCTCGATCGCGGCGTCGCGATTGCGTCTGATCGTCCCGCGGTGCAGGTGAGCTGGCACGATGCGCAGGCCTATGCGGGCTGGCTGTCGCGCAAGACCGGCCACACCTATCGCCTGCCGAGCGACGCGGAATGGGCCTTTGCGGCAGGCTCCCGGTTCAGGGACGACGGCGCGCCTGTGGACGCAGACGATCCTTCAAAGCGCTGGATCAGCCGTTACGAGCGTGAATCCGAGCGCGATTTCTCCGACACCACGGCCCATCCGTTCGGCAAGTTCGGCCCCAACGAGCACGGCATCGAGGACATTGCCGGCAATGTCTGGGAATGGACCTCGACCTGCTTCGTGCGCTCGCGGATCGACGAAGCCGGCAATGCCGGCCGCCCGACCGTGAATTGCGGCGTGCGCGTCGAGCCGAGGGCGCGCACCGCGCCTACGTCACCGACTTCATCCGCGACGCTCGCGCCGGCGGCTGCGCGCAGGGCGTACCGCCCGCCAATCTCGGCTTCCGCCTGGTGCGCGAGGAGCCGTCATGGGTCGCGAGCGTGTCGGCGCGGTGGGGCAAGGTGTGGGCGGCGAGGTCGTAGCGGCACGCCTCTGCTGTCGTTGCCCGCGAAGGCGGGCAATCCAGTGCTCCGAGACGGTTGTGCTGGAATCGATAGGCCGCGGCGTACTGGATGCCCCGCCTTCGCGGGGCATGACAGCGTCAAATGCGGGAGGCGCGAGCGTCAAACAACGCCCCGCCCGGGCTACTCCTCAAACGAAAATGGCCGGGACGAAGCCCGGCCATTTCACAATCATTCGAGACTGCTCTCTTACGTATTCTTCAGCGCGACGCGGAATTCGGCTTCGGTCTTGGCCTTGACCTCGTCGAGCGAGACGCCGTCGGCGAGCTCGATCAGGGCCATACCGCCGTCGCCATGCTTGTCGATGGTGAAGACGGCGAGATCGGTGACGACCATGTCGACCACGCGCTCGCCGGTCAGCGGCAGATTGCACTTCTTCAGCAGCTTCGAGCCGTCCTTGGCCGAATGCTCCATCACGACGACGACGCGCTTGACGCCGGCGACGAGATCCATCGCGCCGCCCATGCCCTTGACCATCTTGCCGGGGATCATCCAGTTGGCGAGATCGCCGTTCTGGGCCACCTGCATGGCGCCGAGGATCGACAGATCCATGTGGCCACCGCGGATCATCCCGAAGGAATCCGCGCTCGAGAAATACGAGGTCGACGGCAGCTCGCTCACGGTCTGCTTGCCGGCATTGATGAGGTCGGCATCCACCTCGTCCTCATAGGGGAACGGTCCCATGCCGAGCATGCCGTTCTCGCTCTGGAGGCTGACATCGACCCCGTCGGGGATGAAGTTCGAGACCAGCGTCGGGATGCCGATGCCGAGATTGACGTAGTAGCCGTCGCGCAGTTCCTTGGCGGCGCGCGCAGCCATCTGTTCACGGGTCCAGGCCATGTGAGTCTCCTGACGCTTAAGCGGCGGTGCGCGGACGGGTGTTGCGGAATTCGATGCGCTTCTTGGCCGTACCGACCTCGACGATGCGCTTCACGAAGATGCCGGGCGTGTGGATGTGGTCGGGATTGAGTTCACCGGCCGGAACCAGATGCTCGACCTCGGCGACCGTGATCTTGGCGGCGGTCGCCATCATCGGGTTAAAGTTGCGCGCGGTCTTGCGGTAGATCAGGTTGCCGGCGGTGTCGCCCTTCCAGGCGTGGACGATGGCGAGGTCGGCGAACAGGCCGCGCTCCATCAGGTACTTCTCGCCGTCGAACTCCTTCACTTCCTTGCCTTCGGCGATCAGCGTGCCGACGCCGGTCTTGGTGTAGAAGGCCGGGATACCGGCGCCGCCGGCGCGGATGCGCTCGGCCAGCGTGCCCTGCGGATTGAATTCGAGTTCCAGTTCGCCGGCCAGGAATTGCTGGGCGAACAGCTTGTTCTCGCCGACATAGGACGAGATCATCTTCTTGATCTGGCGGGTTTCGAGCAGGCGGCTGAGGCCGATGCCGTCGACGCCGGCATTGTTGGAGACGACCGTCAGGCCCTTGACGCCGGATTCGCGGATCGCGTCCGACAGCTCCTCGGCGATGCCGCAGAGGCCGAAGCCGCCCGACATGATCATCATGTTGTCCTTGAGAACGCCCTCAAGAGCCGACTTGGCGTCGGGATAGACCTTGTTCATGCAAAAAACCTCGACTGAACCTTCGGCTGGCAGGCGTCGCGCCTCATTGGCGGCGATTATTAGGCGAAATCCTCCAAAGCCGTCAATGATACGGGGTTCTCCGTTCCGCGGTCCGGTGATAGAAGCTGCCCACGCCGTGGGCAGAGCCGTCCGCGGCCTTGAAAGCGACAAGAAAACCCATCAAGTTGCGGGGGTTGGGCGTGGGCACGCAGGTTTCCGGTCCGCCCTTCTGGCTCCAGCGACCAACCCGATCAGGACATGCCATTGACCATGGCCCAAGGAATGAAGCGCCTCGGGACGCCGATCGCGGCGCTGCTCGGCCTCGCGCTGATCGCCCTGATCGCGACCTCCTGGCTCATCAACCGCGACGCGCTGCGCAAGGCGGTGGAAACGCAGATCCGCGACGTCACCGGGCTCGAGCTCAGCGTGGCAGGCAGCATCGACATTTCGCTGCTGCCGGCGAGCTACATTTCCTTCCATGACGTCGGCCTGAAGGGCGGCGGCACCAGCGATCCCGCGCTCCATGTCGACGTGCTCACCGCCAATCTCCGGCTGCTGCCGCTGCTGCTGCAGCGGTTCGAGATCGCCGACCTGACCCTGCTGCGGCCGCGCATCCATGTCAGCCTGAAGCAGGATGGCGAAAGCAACTGGACGCCCTTCATCCAGACCATTGCGCGCACCATGAAGCCGGGCGCCGACAACCAGGTGTCGTTCTCCGAGATCAGAATCCAGGACGGTGTGCTCAATTACGAGGACGCCACCACCCACGCCCCCGAGAAGTTCGAGGACATCGACCTGTCGCTGGCCTGGCCCTCGATCTCGCGGTCCTTCGCCGCGACCGGACAATTCGACTGGCGCGGCGAGCGCGTCGACGGCTCGATCAGCTTCGCCGATTTCGTCGCCGCCCTCTCCGGCGACCGCTCCGGGCTGAAGGCGCGGATCGCCAGCGCCCCGCTCAAGCTTGCCTTCGACGGCAGCGTCGCCAACCGCACCAGCCCGATGATGGAAGGCACGCTCACCATCGACAGCCCGTCCTTGCGCAACGCGCTGCGCTGGACCGGTCAGCCGCAGCCCGGCAGCGGCGGCTTCGGCCGTTTCGCGCTGAAGGCGCGCGCCAATGTCGTCGGCGCCTCGATCGCGCTCACCAACGTCAATGTCGAGCTCGACGGCAACACCGCCGAGGGCGTGATGACCTACGCCAATAACGGCCGGCAGACGCTGCAAGCGACGCTTGCCGCCGACGCGCTCGACTTCACGCCTTATATCTCGACCTTCCGCCTGCTCGCCAGCGGCGCCCGCGACTGGAACAGGCAGCTGTTCGATCTCAACGGGCTTTCGACCACCGACCTCGACATGCGCCTGTCGGCAGCCAGGCTGACAGTCGGGTCGTCGAAGCTCGGCCGCACCGCGATCGGCGCCAATCTGCGCAACGGCACGCTGGCGCTCTCGGTCGGCGAAGCTCAGGTCTATGGCGGCATCGCCAAGGGCTCGTTCGGGATCGCGCGCTCCGACACCGTCGCCGACGTCAAGGCGCAATTCCAGTTCACCGATGTCGATCTTCAGGCCTGCGCCTCCGAATTGTTCGGCCTCAACAAGCTGTCCGGCCGCGGCAACATCAACGTCTCGCTGCTGGCCTCCGGCTCCAGCCCGTTCGGCCTCGTGCAGTCGCTCGACGGCACTGCCACCGTGACCGGGCACGACGGTGCGATCTCGGGCTTCAACGCCGAGCAGCTCCTGAAGCGGCTGGAGCGGCGGCCGCTGTCGGGTGGCGGCAATTTCCGCAACGGCTCGACCCCTTATGACACCCTCACCATCGCGGTGAAATTCTCCGATGGGATCGCCACCGCCGAGGACATCCGCATCGAGGGGCCGGCTGCGAAGATCACGCTGACGGGCACCGCCTCGGTGCCGACGCGCGAATACGACATGAAGGGCGTGGCGAGCCTCAATACGACGTCCGGCTTTCAGTTGCCCTTCATGGTGCAGGGTCCCTGGGACGATCCGCTGGTCTTCCCCGACCCCGAAAGCCTGATCCGCCAGTCGCCTGCGGCGTCCCCCTTCCTGGACCTCCTGAAGCGGCGCATCACCGGCGAGAAGCACCCTGCGCCGGCAGATTCGCCGACGGCGGAGAATGCCAAGGAAAACGCCAAGGACAACGCGAAGTCCAACTGAGGACGGCGATCGTCCGGCGCTGCCGGACCATCGCGAATTGATCCGGCCGAATTGATGCGGCGATTGGATCGATGCGCGGATTAAGCATCTCCGCTGGCCCCACACCCCACGACCTATGTCTGACAAGATGCCGCTAGATCGGCTGACGGCCATGCGCTAGTGTTTTATACGACCGGTTAAAAACACCGGCCGTTTGAGGGAGAAAAACGTGAGATCCAAGGTTATTGGCGCAGTATCATTGGCGGTCGCTGCGGTTGGGCTTTTTGCGGCCACTGCACCCGCCTTTGCGCAGCAGAAGACGATCACGGTCTGGTGGGGCAAGGGCTTCTATCGGTCCGAAGACGACGCGCTGATCGAGACGATCAAGAAGTTCGAAGCCAAGACCGGCATCAAGGTCGAATTGTCGCAGTACGCGATCCAGGACATGATTCCGAAGACGGTCGCCGCGCTCGATGCCGGCACCGTGCCCGATGTTGCCTATTCCGATTCCTACGACGTGCAGGCGCAGGGCAAGTGGGCCTATGAGGGCAAGCTCGAGGACCTCACGGACGTCATGGAGCCGATCAAGGGCCGGTTCGTGCAGAACACGCTCGACGCGTCGATCCTCTACAACGACGTCACCAAGAAGAAGGCCTATTACGGCTTCCCGCTGAAGCAGCAGAGCATGCATGTCGAGATCTGGAACGACATGCTGGAGAAGGCCGGCTTCAAGCTCGCCGACATCCCGACCGATTGGGCGGGCTACTGGACGTTCTGGTGCGACAAGGTCCAGCCGGGTATCCGCAAAGCCACCGGCCAGCGCATCTACGGCGTCGGCCAGCCGATGGGCGTGGAATCCACCGACGCCTTCCAGTCGTTCTACACCTTCATGGACGCCTACCACGTCAAGCTGGTCGACGACGATGGCAAGCTCCTGGTCGACGATCCCAAGGTGCGCGAGAATCTGATCAGCGCGCTGAAGGATTACACCGACACCTATATCAAGGGCTGCACGCCGCCCTCCTCCACAACCTGGAAGGACCCCGACAACAATGTCGCCTTCCACAACAAGACCATCGTGATGACCCACAACTTCACGATCTCGATCGCCGCGAAGTGGTTTGAGGACTCGCAGAACCAGGCTCTCACGCAGGAGCAGCGCGACGCCGGCAAGAAGGCCTATGAGCAGGACATCGTCACGGCGTCCTTCCCGAAGGCGCCGGATGGTTCGACCATCCGCTACCGCTCGGACGTCAAGACCGGGCTGGTGTTCACCGCGGCCAAGAACAAGGCCGAGGCCAAGCAGTTCATCAGCTTCCTGCTCCAGGAAGAGAATGTTCGCCCCTATATCGAGGGCGCGCTCGGCCGCTGGTTCCCGGTGACCAAGGAAAGCCAGGCCAGCCCGTTCTGGCAGGCCGACAAGCACCGCAAGGCGGTCTACGCCCAGTTCACCGGCGGCACCGCCGCGTTCGACTTCACCAAGAACTGGAAGTTCACGATCCTCAACAACGAGAACGTCTGGGCCAAGGCGATGAACCGGGTCGTCAGCGAAAAGGTCCCGGTCGACAAGGCCGTCGACGAGTTGATCGTCCGCATCAAGCAGGTTGCAGGCTAAATCTTCTTTCTTCCTCTCCCCGCTGGCGCGGGGAGAGGCGAAACGCTAATACCGGCCGCCTCGTGCGGCCGGAAGTCCTTTCAAAGAGTCCTGAAGAATGGCGATTACGCTCTCTGGCGATCAGTCGATGCCCGCTCCGCCCTTGTCGTCGCGGCTGACCCCGGCGCAGGTCTGGGGCATCGTGCTGCTCGCGCCCTATCTGCTCGTCTTCCTCGCCTTCGTTGTCTATCCCGTCTGCTACGGGCTGTGGCTGGCGCGGGCCCCGTCGAATTATGTCGCGCTGTTTCACGATCCGATCTTCGCGCGCGCCGCGGTCAACACGCTGATCTTCCTGGTCATCGGCATCAACATCAAGATGCTGATCGCGCTGTTCCTGTCCGGCTTCTTCGCGCAGCAGCGCACCTGGATCAAATGGCTCTCGGTGATCTTCATCCTGCCCTGGGCGGTGCCGTCGATCCCGACCATCCTGTCGGTGCGCTTCATGTTCAATCCCGAATGGGGCGTGGTCAACCACCTCATCTTCTCCCTCACCGGCGACGACGGCCCGAACTGGCTGAACGACCCGACCGTGGCGCTGAGCATGGCGATCGGCGTGCACATCTGGAAGTCACTGCCGTTCTGGACGCTGATCCTGATCACCGGACGCCTTGCGATCGCGCACGATCTGTTCGAGGCCGCCGAGGTCGATGGTGCGAGCTGGTGGCAGAAATTCCGCTACATCACCTGGCCGTCGATGCAGACGCTCTACATCACCTGCACGCTGCTCTCGATGATCTGGACGCTCGGCGATTTCAACAGCGTCTATCTGCTCACCGGCGGTGGCCCGGCTGACCTCACGCACGTGCTGGCGACGCTGGGTATCCGCTATCTCCGGCTCGACCAGCTCTCGCTCGCGATGGCCTCCATCGTCTGCGCGATGCCGTTCGTCCTGCCGCTCGTGTACTTTATGATGAAACGGTTGTCGCGATGAAGCTTCCCGGCGTAAGCGAATTTTCCTGGCGCGACGTCGCGGTCGAAGCGCGGCTGCTGCTGATCGGAATTCCCGTCTTCCTGTGGACGATGATTCCGATCTACCACATGTTCCTGTTCGCGATCTCCCCGAAGGAGGACGCGTTCTCGGGCAAGCTGTGGCCGGATCATCCGACGCTCCACAACTTCGAGATCGTGTTCAAGCAGCAGCACTACTTCCTGCGCGACTTCTACATCCAGTTCTGGAACTCGACGGTGATCGCAGTCTCCGTCGGCGTGCTAACGCTGTTCATTGCGACCGCGGCTGCGTTCTCGATCTCGCGGCTGAAGGTGCCGGGCGGACGCAGCGTGTTGAACCTCGCACTCTTCACCTATTTCATTCCGGCCGCGTTCCTCGCCGTGCCGATGTACCGCACCATGGGCAATTACGGCCTGCTCAACAATCACTGGTCGCTGATCCTGGCCATGGTGACGATCGCCAGCCCCTACGCGATCTGGGTGCTCAAGCAGGCCTCCGACAAGCTGCCGGTCGAGCTGGACGAAGCCGCGGTGATGGACGGCGCCACGACGCTCCAGATCTTCCGCCTGGTCTACCTGCCGCTGATGATGCCCTCGCTGGTCGCGATCGGCACCTATGCGGTGCTGCTCGCCTGGAACGAATATCTCTACGCGTTCCTGCTTCTATCCAACGACCGCGAGATCACCCTCCCCGTCGCACTCGGCAACTTCCTCGCTGCCGACGATTCGCCCTGGGAGCTGTTGATGACCACCGGCTTCATTTACGCGCTGCCGCCGGCCGCAGTCTACTACGCCTTCCGCCGCTACATGGTGGGCGGGCTCACGGCAGGCGCGGTGAAGTCGTAGGGACTTTTCGTCATTGCGAGCGTAGCGAAGCAATCCAGAATCTCTCCGCGACGGCAGTCTGGATTGCTTCGCTGCGCTCGCAATGACAGCCGGACCTATAGCGGCGCCGCGCTCTCGCCCTGCGAGCTCGACAGTTTCGAGGCAAGCGAGGCGATGACGATGACCACCGCGATCAGGGCGATCACCAGCGTGCAGATCGCGTTGATCTCGGGCTTCACGCCAAGCCGCACCTCCGAGTAGATCCGGATCGGCAGCGTCGCCGAGCCGGGGCCGGTGGTGAAACTCGCGATTACGAGATCGTCGAGCGACAGCGTGAAGGCCAGCATCCAGCCCGCCACGATCGCGGGCGCGATCAGCGGCAGCGTCACGGCGACGAAGGCGCGAACCGGGTTGCAGCCGAGGTCCATCGCCGCCTCCTCCAGCGAACGGTCGAGCGAGCCGAGGCGGGACTGCACGACCACCGCGACGAAGCACATCGTCAGCGTGGTGTGGGCGATCGTCACCGTCCAGAAGCCGCGCTCGGCGTTGAGCGCGACGAACAGCAGCAGCAGCGACAATCCGGTGATCACCTCCGGCATCACCAGCGGCGCGTAGAGCATGCCCGAGAACAGCGTGCGGCCGCGAAACCGCTCGCCGCGCGACAGCGTAACGGCTGCGAGCGTGCCGAGCAGCGTGGCGATGGTCGCAGAGGAGACCGCGACCCGCAGGCTCATCCAGGCCGCCTCGATCATGGCGCGGTCGTTGAAGAACTCGTGGTACCAGCGCAGCGACCAGCCGCCCCACACCGTCACCAGCCGCGAGGCGTTGAAGGAATAGATGACGAGGATGAGGATCGGCAGATAGAGGAATGCAAGCCCCAGCGCGAGCGAGGCGATGTTGAAGCGAGACAGGCGGGAGACCTTGCGCATCGCTTCAGCGCCCCTGTTCCAGCTGCCGCTTCTGCAGCCGCTCGTACAGCAGCAGCGGCACCAGCAGCAGCACCAGCAGCACGATCGCCGCTGCGGAGGCCACCGGCCAGTCCTTGTTGGTGAAGAATTCGAGCCACAGGGTCTGGCCGATCATCAGCGAATTGGAGCCGGCCAGAAGGTCAGGAATCACGAACTCGCCCACGATGGGGATGAAGCACAGCAGCACGCCGGCACCGACGCCGGGCAGCGACAGCGGAAAGGTGACGAGCCAGAACACCTGCCAGGGCGGCGCGCCGAGATCAGAGGCCGCCTCCTCCAGCACCGGCTCCATTTTCGCGAGCGTCGCGTAGAGCGGCAGGATCATGAACGGCAGATAGGAGTAGACGATGCCGATATACATCGCAGTGTCGGTCGAGAGCCACACCACCGGCTGGCTGACCAGATGCAGCGCCAGCAGGATCTGGTTCAGCAGGCCGTCATGCTGGAGGATGTTGATCCAGGCATAGATGCGGATCAGGAACGAGGTCCAGAACGGCACGATCACCAGCACCATCGCCACCGCCTGCCAGCGCTTCGGCAACCGCGCCATGCCATAGGCGATGGGATAGCCGATCACGAGCAATAGCGCAGTCGCGGTGACGGCGACGGTGAGGCTGCGCACATAGGCGAACACGTAGATGTCGTCGGAGGCGATCAGCCTAAAATTGTCGATCGACAGCGCGGCGAACGCGGCCTTGAGCGCCTCCCATCCCGCCATCAGGTCGAACACCGGTTCGTAGGGCGGCTGCGCGATCGCCGTCTGCGACAGGCTGATCTTGAGCACGAAGCCGAACGGCACCAGGAAGAACAGCAGCATCCAGACATAGGGCGCGATCGCGGCAAAGCGCGCCGGCCGCGCGAAGATGCGGCGCGAGCTCATGATTGCAGCACCACGCAGTCGTCGGGCGTGAACCAGGCGACGACATGCTGGTTCAGGCTGTAGGCGTCGACGTCGAGGCGCGCGCTGTTGGGGACCGACGCCTGCACGATTCCGCCGGCATCGAGCTTCACCTTGTAGGTGGTGGTGCCGCCGAGATAGCAGATGTCGGCGACCACGCCGTCTAGGCTGTTGATCGCCGTCTCACGACCGGCCACGCTCACCGGACCGCGACGCGACAGCTTGACCTTCTCCGGGCGGATCGCGACCGCCAATTTTCCCGCGCCGACGCCTTCGCGCGGCTCGGCGACCACCAGCGCACCCGCATCACGCGTGCCAATGATCAGACGATGACCGTCGCGCAATTTGGACTCGCCGTCGAACAGATTGATGTCGCCGACGAACTCCGCGATCCAGCGCGAGCGCGGCGCTTCATAGAGTTCGCGGGGGCTCGCGACCTGGGCCAGCTTGCCGGCCTTCATCACGCCGATCCGGCTCGCCATGGTCATGGCTTCCTCCTGGTCGTGGGTGACGATGATGAAGGTCATGCCGAGCCGGCGCTGCAGCTCCATCAGCTCGCCCTGCGTGCTCTCGCGCAGCTTCTTGTCGAGCGCCGCGAGGGGCTCGTCGAGCAGCAGAAGCTGCGGCCGCCGCGCCAATGCACGCGCCAGCGCCACGCGCTGACGCTGACCGCCGGAGAGCTGGTCGGGCTTACGCTTCTCCAACCCCTCGAGCTTCACCAGCGCAATCATTTCCGCCACGCGCGTGGCGATGTCGCCGCGCGCCATGCCGGCCCGCTTCAGGCCGAACGCAATGTTGTCGCGCACGGAGAGATGCGGAAATAGCGCGTAGTTCTGGAACATCATGTTGATCGGGCGCTCATGCGGCAGCGCCTGCGCGATGTCCCGGCCGCCGAGCAAGATGCGCCCTTCGTCCGGCGCTTCGAACCCGGCGAGCATACGCAAGAGCGTGGTCTTGCCACAGCCGCTGGGGCCCAGCAGCGCGAAGAACTCGCCGGCCTTGATGTCGAGCGACACGCCGTCGACGGCCCGGAACGTCCCAAAGGTCTTGGCGACGCCCTCGATGCGCAGCAGCGGCTGCCCCGCCGCAGGAAGCGCATCTCCGCCGGCGTCTATCTTGGGCAATTCGTCCGTCATGGTCCCTGCCAACCCCGATTCCGCCGCACGCTAGCGGCCGATCGTCCCCAGCTCAACCGGTTCAGGGGGTAACTTCCACCGCAGTCCCGTAGCCCGGATGGAGCGCAAGCGTAATCCGGGACGGTCCATCGGTGGTGAGACTTTCCCGGATTGCGCTTCGCTCCATCCGGGCTACGCCACTAGCTCACACTCGCCATGAACGCGGCCAGCGCGTCGCGATCCGCCGCCGGCATCGTCAGACCGAGCTTGGAACGCCGCCACAGAATATCGTCGGGAAAACGCGCCCATTCGTGGGTCATGAGATAGCGCACCTCGGCGCCGGTCAGTTCGGGACCGAAGGCCGGACCGAGCTCCTCACGGCTCTTCGCCTCGCCGAGCACTGCGGCTAATCGCGAGCCATAGGCGGCAACCAGACGCTGGGCCTGCGGCTCCGACAGAAAGCGCCAGCGGTCGCGGGCGAGGTCGACTTCGGTGTCGAAACGATCCCAGGCAAAGTCTCCGCCGGGCAACGCTGCGCCAGCCGTCCAGGGCGGCGACATCGGATAGAACGGCGTCAGCTTCGTCACGGCCCGCTCGGCGCGCAGGCGCGCGGTGGTGACGTCGCCGCCGAACATCGTGATCAGCGGCGCCTTGCGCCGGCGCGCGTGGAACAGCGTCGTCCCGTCGCGCCGCCGCACGGACGCCAGCGTCAGGTTGACGCCGGAGACCGCACGCACCACGTCGGTGGGCGCGACGCGCTCGCGGAAATAGCGGCTGGCCGCCTCGCAGAGATAGCTGACGTCGGCCCCAGGCATCGCCACGATCGCGGGATCACCGGTGAAATCACGGGTGACCGTTCCGATCAGCGTGAAATCGCGTTCGAGGGGGCTCGCGAAGATCAGCCGCCCATCGCTGTTCTGGAAGACGTAGACGTTGTCGGACTCGAACAGCCTGGGCACGATGATCTGGCTCATCTGCATGGCCGCCATGGTGGGCTGCGGCTGGCGCAGCACGGTCTCTGCGACGATCGACGTCCAGCCGCCGCTGGCATTGGCCAGCGCCCGGGCCGTGATCACGCGGCGATGGCCACGATCGACCACCGCGAGGCGCCATGTATCGGTTCGATCGGCGCGGACACAGCGCGCCCCGGTCCGGATCGCAGCGCCGCGTTCGGCGGCGTCCAGCGCCGTCAGCACCACCAGGCGGGAATCATCGACGACGCAGTCCGAATATTCGAAAGCCGTGCCGAACGGGCGCTTCAGCGCGTTGCCGACCGGATGATGCGTGATGTCGAGGGTCGTCGCGGCAGGCAGGCCGCTCCGACCGGTGAGGCTGTCATAGAGGTACAAGCCGGCGCGCAGCAGCCAGGGTGGACGCTCCTCGGAATGGGCCGGGATCACGAAACGCATCGGCCGGACCAGATGCGGCGCGATGGCAAGCCAGGTCCGGCGCTCGGCCAACGCCCGGCGCACCCGCCAAAAACCGCGGCGTTCCAGCACCGACAGATCGCCATGGATCAGCCGCGGCGTCGCCGATGACGCCGCGCCGCCGAGATCGCCCTGCTCCAGCAGAATGACCCGCAGGCCGCGGCCGGCCGCATCGCGAGCGAGGCTGACACCGTTCAGGCCGCCGCCGATGATCGCAAGGTCGTAATCCGCCATGAAGCCGTCGAATGGGAGCTAGCGCCTGCCATCACTAGAGCCATTTCCATTCCGATGAAATCGGAACGGAGCTTTGGATTCTTGTTTTGACGTGTTTTCTTTGCGCGAACCGGTATCCACTTGGCTCGAAAACGCTCTAGCCGGTCTTGAGCGCAAGCTCCATCGTCTCGGCGCGGCCGACGAGGCCGGCATATTTGCCGATCGGCAGCGGCTTGCCGAGCAGGTAGCCCTGCACGCCGTCGCAACCTTCCTTGGCAAGGAAGGCGAGCTGATCGAGGGTCTCGACGCCCTCGGCGATGATCGACATTTCGAGGCCGTGGCCGAGATCGATCACGGCGCGCACGATGGCCGCCGATTGCGGATTGCGGCCGAGATTCATGATGAAGGCGCGGTCGATCTTGATCTTGTCGAACGGGAACGCCTGGAGATAGCTCAGCGAAGAGTAACCGCTGCCAAAATCGTCCATGGAGATGCGCACGCCGAGCGCCTTCAGCCGGCGCAGCAGCGCGAGACCGCGATCAAAGTCCTCGATCAGCACGCCCTCGGTGATTTCCAGCTCGAGCCGGCCGGGCGCCAGGCCCGTCTCGATCAGGATCGAATGGACCAGCCCGACCACGTCGCCGTGCATGAACTGCGCCGGCGACAAATTGACCGCGACCTGGAGCGGCTTCGGCCAGGACGCCGCCTCGCGGCAGGCCTGCCGCAAAATCCACTCGCCCATCTCGACGATCAGGCCGCTCTCCTCGGCGATCGGGATGAATTCGGCCGGGGAGACCTGGCCGCGCACCGGATGCTGCCAGCGCGCCAGCGCCTCGAAACCGATGATCTCGCTCTCGGCGACACTGTGGCGCGCGATCCCCTGCGGCTGGAAGGCGAGCGAAAGCTCGCCGTTCTTGATCGCGTTCGACAGGTCCTGATGCAGCACGCGGCGATCGCGGATCTGCTGGTCCATCTCCGGCTGGTAAAGGCTGATCGTGCCGCGCGACTTCTGCTTGGCGCGGAACAGCGCCGCGCCGGCATTGGCCAGCAGCGACGCGCCGTCGGCACCATTATGCGGGAAGATCGACATGCCGGTGGTGACGCCGGCGCGGACCGCCCGGCCGTCGATCTGAAATTCCCGGGCAACGGCCTCGCCGAGCTGCTGCGCCAGCGCAAGGCCCGCCTCCGGCTGCTTGCCGTCGATGATGAGGCCGAACTCGTCGCCGGACAGGCGCGCCACCACGCCGCCGCGTGCGGAATCCTGAAGCCGGTGGGCCACCTCGATCAAGAGCTTGTCGCCGAGCGCATGACCGAAGACGTCGTTGACCTCCTTGAGGCCGTCGAGGTCGAGGCAGAGCACGGCGAACTCCTCGCTGGTGCCTTCGCAGGCCTCGATCATCTGGGTCAGCGCCTGAAGGAAGGCGGCGCGGTTCGGCAAATCGGTGAGGCCGTCGTGATAGGCCATGTGCGCCATGCGCGACTCGGTCTGCCGGCGGTCGGTGACGTCTTCGTGGGTCTTGATCAGATATTGCGGCTCGCCGGCATCGCTGAGCACGGTCGCCCGCCGGGTCAGGAACAGCCGCAGGCCGTCCTTGGTGGAGATCGGGTGCTCCTCGGTGATCATCCCGCGCTTCTTGATCGCGGCCTCGTCGCGCGCGATGATCAGCTTGGCTTCCTTGGGATTGAAGATGTCGGAGGCGGTCAGGCCCGTGGCTTCCTCGCGCCGGCGGTTGAGGATGGTCTCGGCGCTGCGGTTGGCGAGCAGGTAGCGGCCGTCCTTGACCTGCTCCACGATCAGCGCCACCGGGATGTTGTCGACCACGAGCTCCAAGAACTTTTTCGTGCTCTCCAGCTCCTGCGACAGCGAGCGGCGGTCGGTGATATCCTCGAACACGAGCATCAGGAATTCGGGCTTGTTGCTCTCGTTGCGGACCACGATCCGGATCGAGGCAACCATGCGCCGTTCACCGGCGCGGTCAACTTCGAATTCATTGCGGAACTGGCCGTCCGACGAATTCAGCGCCGCCTTGTCGGCCGCCTCGATGCTGGCCGCCGAGATGGGCGCGAACAGCTCCCGCGCATTCTTGCCGACGGCGTGGTCGCGCGAGAACCCCCAGAACCGTTCATAGGCGCTGTTGGCGAAGATGTAACGACCGTCCTCGATGTTCTTCGCGGCGACGCAGGCCGGCACGTTGTCCAGCACGGTTTCCAGGAATTGCTTGGTGGAGGCGAGCTGCCGTGACAGCTTGCGCTGATCGCTGACGTCCAGATGCGTCGCGACCGAGCCGCCGTTCGGCAACACGAAATATTTCACCAGGATGGCGCGGCCATCAGGCAGTTCGGTGATCAGGCCGTTGGCGCTCGCCGCCTTCTCGTAGAACTCGTCGTCGGAGACACCGCCGAGGACGTCGCGCTTGCGCCTGAGTTCGAGGATGTCGTAGCCGGTCATGCCGGTCCACAGGTCCGAGCGCGCCAGGCCGTAGATCTCGAGATAGCGGTCGTTGCAGAACATGATGCGTCGTTGCGCATCCGTCATCACCACGCCCTGGTTGAGATTGTTCATGGCGGAGGAGACGAAGGCGTTGCGCCGCAGCTGCAAGCGCCTGGTGCGACGCAGCGAGGAATGGATCCATAGCGCGATGGCGGCCAGGAACGCACAGACGACGATGCCGCCGATCAGCGCTTCCCAGACCAAATTGGGATCGAGCTTGCCGAGATAGCTCGGCGGGGCGAAGCTGTCCGCGAGCGCGAAGGCGCGCGCGGGCGCGACCGCGCTGCCCAGGCACACGACGGCCTGCACAGCAATCGGAAGCGTGCTGCCCACGTGCCAGTTCTTCTCAGCCATCAGCCACCCGCGATTTCAACGTCGGATTGTCTGGCTTCACGGGTTTGGATCGGGTAAACGCCTGTACGCGCAACAGAAAAATGTGACGCCAAATACGGCAATTGCCCTGACATGATAAATGTTTCCTTAATGGAAAACGGCCCGGCGCCGTGGTTCTCGGGCCTGATGCCACCGATGCTTTCAACGGATAAACTGCACAACCATGGATAGGGTCGATTGCGTCGTCATCGGAGCTGGCGTCGTCGGGCTCGCGGTGGCTCGAAAGCTTGCCCAGGCCGGGCGCGAGGTGATCGTGCTCGAGGAAGCCGAGGCCATCGGCACCATTACCTCCTCGCGCAACAGCGAGGTGATCCATGCCGGGATCTATTACCGCGCCGGCAGCTGGATGGCGCGCATGTGCGTCAGCGGCAAGCATGCGCTGTATCGCTACTGCGGCGAGCGCGGCATCCCGCACAAGAATTGCGGCAAGCTGATCGTCGCGACCAGCGCCAAGGAGACCGAGAAGCTGCAATCGATCAAGGCGCATGCCGAGGCCAATGGCGTGCTCGACATGCAGCTGCTCACCGGCGAGGCCGCACGCGCGCTGGAGCCGGCGCTCGCCTGCGATGCCGCGCTGCTCTCGCCATCGACCGGCATCATCGACAGCCACGCCTACATGCTCTCGCTGCGCGGCGAGGCCGAGGCGGCCGGCGCGGCCTTTGCGTTTCACACCCCGCTGATCCGCGCCAAGGCATCAGGCGATGTGATCGAGATCGACGCCGGCGGCGAAGCGCCGATGACGCTGCAATGCGGCCTGCTCGTCAACGCCGCCGGGCTCTCGGCAACAACGGTCGCACGCCACATCGACGGCATGCCGATTGACCGGATTCCGCCGGCCTATCTCGCCAAGGGAAATTATTTCAGCTGCAACGCCAGGGCACCGTTCTCGCACCTGATCTACCCGGTGCCCGAGCCGGGTGGGCTCGGCGTGCACCTGACGCTGGACATGGCCGGGCAGGCACGCTTCGGCCCCGACGTCGAGTGGATCGAGACGATCAATTACGAGGTCGATCCATCACGCGCCGAGCGCTTCTATCCGGCGATCCGGAAATACTGGCCGACGCTGCCCGACGGCGCGCTGATCCCGAGCTATTCAGGCATTCGCCCGAAGATCGTGCCGCCGGCGGTGGCTACGCAGGATTTTCTGATGCAGGGCCCGCGCGATCACGGCGTCGAAGGACTGATCAACCTGTTCGGCATCGAATCGCCGGGGCTGACGTCATCGCTCGCGATCGCGGACCACGTCGCTGAGCTCGCAAACGTCTAGAGCGTTTTCGAAGCGAAGTGGATACCGGCTCGCGTAAAGAACGCCGCGCAAATAGCTTTGCACGGCGCTAACCTTCACGCAGGGATGAGCAATAGCTCTCACCCCTGCGTGAAGGGTAGGTTCAATTCTACGCTGTTACAGGGGTTACTAGTGGAGCGTGTCGCCGGTGTGCTTCAAACGCTCGATCTGGTCCTTGACCATCAACTTCCGTCGCTTCAACTCAACAATTTGCAGGTCGTCTGTTGAAAGGTGCACGAGAGCTTCGTGCAATTCGTTTTCGAGCGTTTTGTGCTTCCGCTCCAATTCAACCAGATGTGCCTGAATTGTCATTCGAAACCTCCTCGGTAGGGGGAAACCTTGGATTCGATCCGGACGAGCAAGTGTACATCACCGATTCGCTCTGTCGATATGTATCCGTCGTCGCAGCGTCATTTTTGAAAATTCATATGTAATGAAGCGTGAGTAAGGAACCACGCTGAAAAAATCCATGATATCAATGTGCTTGCGCAACGTCGCAACGAATCGTCGAAATATCTTGCGAGAGTTCGGTGAGCGGCGGCCCGAGATCGCTTGCGATCACGGCGCGCAAGGACGATAATTTCCACAGGGCATCCACAGCCTTGAATCTCACGCCCATCGGGTTTTCGGCCACCGCGAACATGACCAATGAAGACGAGCGTGAGCTCGAAGCCGAGCTCACCCGGTTGCAGCAAGAACACCGAGATCTCGATGCCGCGATCGATGCGATGCATCAATCGCCTGCCCCCGACCTATTGCGGTTACAACGGTTGAAGAAGCGCAAGCTGTTGTTGCGCGACCGTATCGCGTTCATCGAGGACCAGATCACGCCGGACATCATCGCCTGATCCGCGAAGCCCTTTTGGGGCGCCTCGCGGCATCCGAATCCGCTTGACTCGAAAAGAACAAAATAGGAACATTTGGGTATCCTACCGCCCCAGGAAACGCCCAGGAAACCCCCGAGGACAACGCAGATGTCGGCAACCGCCCTTCTCGACAACAGCCATTATGAACAGGCCTGCGACCAGGCGATCGCAATGTGCGACGGCAACCTGCGCAGCACCATCAAGGCGCTGATCATGGCCAACGAATATCTGGAAGCAGAGCTGGAAGAATTACAGGCGGCGATTTCAGCCGGCTGCATTCCCGAGACCGCACGCAGCAAAGTGCGGAGCAACAGCAGCGCCGCCTGAGTTCAAAGCGCGATCGAGATCGCGCTTTTATTTTTTGAGCATGATCTCGTCGGAAAACCGCTTCACACTTTTCCGGATCATGCTCCATCGGAGCAACGCCATGTCGGATGTGACCTACTACGTTGCAATGCCCTTCCTGATCGATGCCGACGGATCGCCTGTCGCGGGCGCCGCGGAGGAATGCCAGAGCTCGGCGGCCGCGTTGCGGCGCGCCGAGATCCTGGCGCACGGTGCCGGCCATATCGGCGCGGTTGCGTTCAGCCGCAGCGGCGATCCTATGACCGGCGAATTCGGCGACGCGACGCTGCTGCGCAAGTTCGGCAACGTGCCGGAAGATCTGGCCACGCTGTAAGGGTTGTTGCGTGAGCATGATCTCAGCGCAAACGCGGTCCGCGTTTGTCGCGAAGATCGTGCCCTAGTTGCTGACCAGCCTGATCCGCGGCTCGTGCCGGCGGTGCGCCTTGCGCACATACATGGCGGCATCAGCCTCCTCCAGCGCGCAGCCTGCGTCGGACTGCGCCCCCAGCAGCGCGACACCTGCGGAGGCGCCCGCGGTCACGCGCTGACCGCGAAAGGCAAACGACAATTCGTCGATCGCCTGTTCGAAGGTGGCAGCCTTCGCCTTGGCGTCGGTCTCGCTGAGATTCCAGAGCAGCAGCGCAAACTCGTCGCCGCCCAGCCGGCCGACCACGTCCGAGGCACGGACCTGCCGCGTCAGGGTGGCCGCAATCGCCTTGAGCACCTCGTCTCCGGCGGCATGGCCGAAGGAATCGTTGATCGGCTTCAGGCGATCGACGTCGAGGACGATCAGCGCGCCGCTGGCGCGGTAGCGCTTCATGTAGGCGATGGCGCGCGCGAGCTCGCGCTCGAAGCCGCGCCGGTTCGGAATCTCGAGCAGGAAATCGGTGTCGGCCGCAGCTTCCAGTTCCGCAACCCGCCGCTCCGCCTCCCTGAGCTTGCTCCGCAAGCCGCGGATGGTCGCCCTGGTGTCGTCGGCGGCCGACGCTCCGCGCCGCGCCGGCTTGCCCAGAATCTTGGCCGAGCGCTTCGCCAGCCGCCTGGGGGCGGCTTTGGAGCGGCTGGCGCTGGCTTTCCGGCCCTTTTTGGCCTTCGCAGCGCTCGCCCTTTTTGGTTTCTTCATGGGCATCCTGCTCAATGAAGGCTTGCGGGGATTCACCAAGACAGGATAGTGCATTCCCTTCTCCTTGCCACCGCCTTGCGAGCCACCGGCCGGAACCGTTAATCTGGCCTATCTTTCTGTTTTCCGAGCACAATTGACGTCATGACCGCGCCGATCGCCATCATCATAGGAAGCCAGTCGGACTGGGAGACGATGCGGCATGCCGCCGACACGCTCGCAGCGCTCGGCGTTGCCGCCGAGACCCGCATCGTTTCGGCACACCGCACCCCCGACCGGTTGTTTGCATTCGCCAAGGGCGCCAAGGCGGCAGGCTACAAGGTCATCATCGCCGGCGCGGGTGGCGCTGCGCATCTGCCCGGCATGGCGGCGGCGCTGACGGAACTGCCGGTGTTCGGCGTTCCCGTCGAATCCAGGACGCTCAAAGGCATCGATTCGCTCTATTCGATCGTGCAGATGCCCGCGGGCATCCCGGTCGGCACCCTCGCCATCGGCAAGGCTGGCGCGATCAACGCGGCGCTGCTTGCAGCTTCGGTGCTCGCATTGTCCGACCCGGCCCTATCCGACCGCCTCGTCGCCTGGCGCAAGGCACAGACCGAGGCGGTTGCGGAGCGCCCGGAGGACAAGGCGTGACTGACGCAAAGCAGGTGAAGCTGAAGCCCGGCGACACCATCGGAATCCTCGGCGGCGGACAATTGGGGCGGATGCTGGCCATGGCCGCGGCGCGACTCGGCCTGCGCTGCCAGGTATTCTCGCCCGATCCGGACTCGCCCGCCTTCGACGTCGTGCTGAACGCGACCTGCGCCGAATATGCCGACGTCGAAGCACTCGAGCTGTTTGCCAACGATGTCGACGTCATCACCTACGAATTCGAGAACGTGCCGTCTGCCGCCGCGATGGTGCTCGACGCGCGCCGCCCGGTGCTGCCCAACCGCAAGATCCTCGAGACCACCCAGGACCGGCTCGCCGAGAAGGATTTCGTGACGCGGCTCGGCATCGGCACCGCAGCCTATGCCGACGTCACCTCGGTCTCCTCGCTGCGCGAGGCGATCGTCCGGATCGGCCTTCCGGCCGTGCTGAAGACCCGCCGCTTCGGCTATGACGGCAAGGGCCAGGCCATCATCCGCGAGGGCGACGACATCGCCAAGGTCTGGACCAGTCTCGCCACCAAATCGGCGATCCTCGAAGCCTTCATCCCGTACGAGCGCGAGATCTCCGTGATTGCGGCGCGGTCGGCGACCGGCCAGGTCGAGTGCTTCGACGTCACCGAGAACGAGCACCGCGACCACATTCTGAAGATATCCCGCGCCCCCGCACAGATTCCGGATGCGCTCGCGGAAGAAGCGCGCAGCATCGCCGGCAAGATCGCCGGCGCGCTCGATTATGTCGGCGTGCTCGCGGTCGAGATGTTCGTGCTCGCCAACGGCACCGGGCCGAAGGTGCTGGTCAACGAGATCGCCCCGCGCGTGCACAATTCCGGACACTGGACGCTCGACGGCGCCTCGGTTTCGCAGTTCGAGCAGCACATCCGCGCCATTGCCGGCTGGCCGCTCGGCAAGGCCGTGCGCCACGGCGAAATCGTCACCATGACCAATCTGATCGGCGACGAGATCAACGATTACGAGAAGTGGCTGAGCGTGCCGGGCGCGACCGTGCATGTCTACGGCAAGGGCGCGCCGCGCCCCGGCCGCAAGATGGGCCACGTCACCGAAGTCAGGCCGACGAAGGGCAAGTAGCGGGACCGCGGCGCATGCCGCGATCCCGTCTTTCGATCAGGCCGTCTTCACGCCCGCGACGACGCCAGAGGGCTCCTCGCTGAGCCAGCGATAGAGCACCCCGCCCAGCGCGCCGCCGATCAGCGGTGCGACCCAGAACAGCCAGAGCTGCGACAGCGCCCAGCCGCCGACGAACAGCGCGGGCCCGGTGCTGCGCGCCGGGTTCACCGACGTGTTGGTGACGGGGATGCTGACGAGATGGATCATCACCAGCGCGAGCCCGATCGCGAGCGGGGCGAAGCCCGCTGGCGCGCGGCCATGGGTGGCGCCCATGATGACGAACAGGAACATCACGGTCATCACCACCTCGGTGACGAAGCAGGCGATCAAGCTGTACTGGCCGGGCGAATGCGCGTCGTAGCCGTTCGACGCAAAACCCTTGCTGACATCGAATCCGGGAGCACCGCTGGCGATTATGTAAAGCAGCTGGGCGGCGACGATTGCGCCGCAGACCTGCGCGATCACGTAAGGCAGGATCTGTCCCGCCGGGAAGCGTCCTCCGGCGGCAAGCCCGACGGTGACGGCCGGGTTGAGGTGGCAGCCCGAGATGTGCCCGATCGCATAGGCCATGGTGACGACGCTCAAGCCGAACGCCAGGGACACGCCGACCAGGCCGATTCCGACCTGCGGAAAGCCGGCGGCGATCACCGCGCTGCCGCAGCCTGCGAATGTGAGCCAGAATGTGCCGATCGCCTCGGCAGCGTATTTCTTCATATCCATGTGACGTCTCCCCTAATTCCAGGAATTTCCGGAGCAAAGCTCCGGGAACTGCCCCACCCTTGGCGCCGAATCACCCAAATCGGGGCCGTACGGAGGTATTTTCGCCTCATTTAATGGCTGAACTTGGCCCGAAAACCTGCTTGGCAGGTGGACATCGCGGGTTTTGTCTGATACATCCGCGCGCTCAAGGTTAAGGGCTTGTGCGTTTCGCCATCCCCTTTGACTTACCAGAATTCAAATCCGATCCACTGAAGAGGATGCCGCGTGCAGGTTCTCGTTCGCGATAACAATGTCGATCAAGCCCTCAAGGCGCTGAAGAAGAAGATGCAGCGCGAGGGAATTTTCCGCGAGATGAAGCTCCGCGGTCATTATGAGAAGCCCTCCGAGAAGAAGGCCCGCGAAAAGGCCGAGGCCGTGCGCCGCGCGCGCAAGCTGGCCCGCAAGAAGCTGCAGCGTGAAGGCCTGCTGCCGATGAAGCCGAAGCCGGTGTTCGGCGCCGGTCCCGGCGGTGATCGTGGCGGCCGCAGCGGCCCGGGTGCAGGTCCGCGCGGACCGCGCTGATTCTGCCTGGCTTGCAGGACTTCAGTTTTCCAAGACTTCAGTTTTCCAAGACTTCAGATTCCGATGACGCGGGCCCCTGGCCCGCGTTATTGTTTTGTGAGCGGTGCCTTCTCTGGGACGGGGGCACTACCGATGCGGCACCAGCGCGAGCGAACCGTAGATGGCCTCCCCTTTCCCCGAACGCCGCTTGGCGCGCCTACGCCAGATCTGGCGACAGCCGTTCGCGCTCGGCTTGATGGGGATTGCGCTGTGCGGCTGCTCCTTCGATCTCGGCTCCATGATGCCCGAGAAGGAGAAGCCGCAGGAGGCGCCCAAGGCGGCTGCGACTGCCGCCGACAGCGCGGTCAGCGCCGGCAATGTCAGCGAGGCCCAGGCTCACACCGCAAAAGGCCAGACCCTGGCAAAGGCGGGGGAGACGGCTGGCGCCCTGGACGAGTTCAACCGGGCCGTCGCGCTCGATCCCTACAACGCACAGGCGCTTTATGGTCGCGCCCTGATCTATCAGGGCAACAACGAGCATAATTTCGCCATCGCCGATTTCAGCGCCGCCAACGGGCTCAATCCGCAAAAGGTCGAGCCGTTGCTCGGCCGCGCCATCAGCTATCTCGCGATCGGCAAGGTCAAGGAAGCGGCGGCCGATCTCGATGAGGCCTCCGAGGTCGATCCGCACAACGCGCAGGTGTGGACCGCGCGCGGACAGGCCTATGAGCGGCTCGGTGACAAGGCCAAGGCGGCCACGTCCTACAACAAGGCGGTCGCGCTACGTCCACGCGACGATACCGCCCGCAGCGGCCTCGCCCGCGTCGGCGGCTGACACTGACAGGGCAGCCAGGCCGCCGTCTAATCGGGGGTGGAGCTCTTCGGCAGGACCGAGTGGAACATCGACTTCATGCCGGACAGCATCTCGTCGGCCACATTGGTCTTCTTCGGCCGCGGCATGGCCCCGCCAGCATCGGCACGCAGATCAAGCGGGGGCGCGATCATCGGGACCGGTATATCGGCCGGCGGCGTCATCCGGTTCGGATCGTCATTGCCGACCGAGGAAGTGTAAGACGGCGACGAACCGCTATTGCCATAGGCCTCGGGCGAAGGCGTCGACACCGTGATCGGCGGCGGCAGCGGACGCACTGAGGACGGCTCCGTGGAGATGATACGCGGGGCCTCCGGGGTGCGGGCGGCTTCCCGCACCGCAGGCTCCGGGGTCCGCTCGACCGGCTTGGTCTCAACCGATTTGGTTTCGGGAGATCTGGCCTCAGCGGCCTTCTCAGCAGCCTTGCCCTCAGGCGACTTGCGCAGGCGCTCGATGGCCGCCCGCGCGAGATCGTTGGCGTCGGGGGTCGCGGCCGGCGCCGAATTGGCCTCCACCACCGGAGCTGCGGCGGGAGCCGTGACAGCCGGATTGGACTTGGCGGCCGCCTTTTCACGCGCGGAGCTACGGCTGCGCGGGCCAGTCTCGGCGGGAGCGACGTCTGCGGCCTTGGTCTCGGCGGCTGGCTGATGATCGGCCGGCTTTTCGGCCGCCACCTTGTCCACGCCCTTTTCGGAAACGTTCTTCTCAGCAACGCCCTTGGCCTTCACGCCGGGCGCGGGAAGGTTGGCGGTGTCGGTCGGCTTGCCGTCACTGCCAGCCTGGGCAGGCGCTACCACGGCCGCGGGGGCGTCAGTCGCCGGCTTGGCGTTGATGTAGTGGTTAACAATGTACGCCCCGATGATCGTCGCGAGCACCGAGGGTAAAATATCCATCGAGATTTTAGCGAGGTATTTCAACATTTCTCGGCCACTCCCCGCGCGATCAGATGCGGGAACTTTGGGGCATTGTAAGGGATCAACTGCGACGGATCGATGGCAAAGGTAACGGCAGACTTACGGCTTCAGCTCGATCTCAAGGAACACGATCTCGGTTGAGGTTTCGTTAAGTACGTCATGTTGGACCCCGGCCTTGCGAAAGTAAGATTTTCCGGCCGCGAGCTGCGCCTTGGAACGCTCGCCGCCGGGCGCCACGATGGTCATCTCGCCGGCCACGACGGGAACAATCACATAGTCCATGCCGTGGGTGTGATGCCCAGTCGCGCTGCCCGGGGAGAGCCGCCATTCGGTCACCCGCACCTGCTCGTTGTCGACCTGAACCTCAGATTTGGCGGCAAGCATCGGGAGTTTCCTTCTACGGCACGAAAACCATGAACACGTAGACGGCAAATACCACCATATGGACCAGCCCGAACAGGACATTGGTCCTGCCGGTGCCGAAAGTCAGCATGCTCAACAAGAATGTCAGGAACAGCAGGGCCGTGTTCTGGGGATTGAGGCCCAGCACGAGCGGCTGGTCGAGCACGTAGGTGGCGACCCCGACCGCCGGAATGGTCAGGCCGATGGTTGCGAGCGAGGATCCGAGCGCCAGGTTGATGCTCTTCTGGAGGTCGTTCTTGCGCGCCGCCGCAATCGCCGAGACGCCCTCCGGCATCAGGATCAGGAGGGCGACGAGGAGGCCCGCGAACGCCGGCGGGGCGCCGATCTGAACGGCGACAGCGTCCACCACCAGCGAGAACTTCTTGGCGAGGAGGACGACCGCCAACAGCGAGATCAGCAGCAGCACGATGCTCAGCACCAGCATCCTGCCCGACAAATGCGCCTCTCCGCCCTCGCCGTCCGCCCGCTCGTGGACGAAATAGTCCTTGTGCAGGACGATCTGGGTGTAGAGGAACACGCCGTAGAGCACGATCGTTGCGAGATCGACGAAGCCGAGCTGGAGCGTCGAATAGATCGGGCCCGGCGTCGTCAGCGTATAGTTGGGCATGATCAGGGTGATGGTTGCCATCGCAATCAGCACGCTGAGATAGACGTTGGCGCCCGAGACCTGAAAGCCCTGCTCGCGATAGCGCATGCCGCCGATGAAGACGCAGAGGCCGACCAGGCCATTGCAGACGATCATCACGACGGCGAACACGGTGTCGCGGGCGAGCTCCGGGGCCGGCTTGTCGCCCAGCATGATCGTGGTGATCAGCGCGACCTCGATGATGGTCACCGCCAGCGTCAGCAGCAGCGTGCCGTAGGGCTCGCCGATGCGCTCCGCGATCACCTCGGAATGATGAACGGCCGCGAACACGGTGCCGAACAGGATCACCAGGAGCACGATCGCGAACAGGGCTCCGCCCGCCGTTAGCGTAAAGCTGTAGCCGGTCGCGGTCACGATCAGGAACAGCAGCACCGCCAGAGCGGGGAAGATCCAGGACGACCGCGGCATCGGTCCGTGTGCGCTCATGCGGGCGATTCCTTCAAATGGGAGGCCGATTATGCGCGAGAAGATCGCGTCCGTCAGCCCTCAGGTCCCATTGATGAAGTTTCGTGCGATGTCGATGGCGCCAAAGCTGCCGAGATCGTCGTGCCCGCCGCCGGGAATGCGGACGAACTGCTTCGGCCCGCGGGCCAGCGCAAACAATTTCTCGCCGAATGCGATCGGGATGGTCTGGTCCTGCGCGCCATGCACGACCAGGAGCGGAGCCGTGACGCGTGCGATGCGCTCATCCGAGTGGAAGGGGTCGCGGATCAGGAGGCGAACCGGAGCGAACCAGAAATGCGCGGCGGCGACGTCGGCGATCGACGTATAGGGCGCCTCGAGGATCAGCTTCCCGACCGGATGTTCGGAGGCGACGGCGACCGCAACGCCGGTCCCGAGCGAGAAGCCCCAGACGACAAGGCGCCGGGCGTCATAGCGCGCCGCCGCGAACGCATACGCAGCCGCGCCATCGCGCAGCAGACCATCTTCGCTCGGTGCGCCGCCGGAGCCCGCGTAGCCGCGATAAGACAGCGCGACGAGACCGGTGCCGTCAGCCGTGATCGCCTTGAAGCGGCCGGCAAGGCCGGCGAGAGAATCGCCGTTGCCGTGGAAGAACAGCACCACGGCACGGCCAGGCTTTGGCGGCACGTGCCAGACGATGACCTTCTCGCCGTCGGACGTCGTCAGGACATGCTCTTCGGCGTCTGGAAGTCCCGCGGCAGCGGGCGCCGTGCGCTCGGCCGTCGGTATCGGAAACAGCATCGCGCGCTGTTTGGCAAACAGCAGGACGAGACCGGCGAGGTAGCCGGCCGCAAGGATGGTGGCGGTCCATTTCAGGAATGTCATCGCGGCCCCCACCATTTCCGGAGTTCAGGGCTTGCGACGGCGCTTGAGCAATTTGAGGACGTCGGTGCGGATGCTCAAGGGAATCTCGCGGCAGCCGCACGCCGCCGCATGGGCGACGTGCCATGCGACACGCTGCTCGCGCGTCGCTTTCGGTGGCATGCGATGGGACCGGTGCCACTCCTTGTTCAGGGCCACGGTCCGCTCGCCTTCCGCGCTACATCGCCTTGACGATGTTCTCGGTAACCTTCTTGGCGTCGCCGAGCAGCATCATGGTGTTGTCGCGATAGAACAGCGGATTGTCGATACCGGCATAGCCCGAGGCGAGCGAGCGCTTGATGAACATCACGGTGCCGGCCTTCCAGACCTGCAGGACGGGCATGCCGTAGATCGGCGAGGTCTTGTCCTCTTCGGCCGCCGGGTTGGTGACGTCGTTGGCGCCGATCACGAAGGCGATGTCGGCCTGCGCGAATTCGGAGTTGATGTCCTCGAGCTCGAACACCTCGTCGTAGGGAACGTTGGCTTCGGCGAGCAGCACGTTCATGTGGCCGGGCATGCGGCCCGCGACCGGATGAATGGCGTACTTCACCTCGACGCCTTCCTTCTTCAGGATATCGCCCATTTCGCGCAGCGCGTGCTGGGCCTGCGCCACCGCCATGCCGTAGCCGGGCACGATGATGACCTTCTGGGCGTTCTTCATGATGAAGGCGGCGTCGTCGGCCGAGCCGAGCTTGGCGGGCTTCTGCTCACCGCCGCCACCGCCGGCCGCGGCGGTCTCGCCGCCGAAGCCGCCGAGGATGACCGAGATGAAGGACCGGTTCATCGCGTGGCACATGATGTAGGACAGGATCGCACCGGACGAGCCGACCAGCGCGCCGGTGATGATCAGCGCGGAATTGCCCAGCGTGAAGCCGATGCCGGCCGCGGCCCAGCCGGAATAGGAGTTCAGCATCGAGATCACGACCGGCATGTCGGCGCCGCCGATCGGGATGATCATGAGCACGCCGAGCGCCAGCGCGATGATGACGATCAGCCAGAAGTCGAGCGCGCTGCCCGACATCACCAGCCCGACGATGAAGACGACGAGCAGAACTGCAAGCACGATATTGATGGCGTGGCGGAACGGCAGGATGATCGGCGCGCCGCTCATCCGCGCGGACAGCTTCAGGAACGCGATCACCGAGCCGGTGAAGGTCAACGCGCCGATGGCGACGCCGAGCGACATCTCGACCAGGCTCTGCGGATGGATGTTGCCGGGGGTGCCAATGTCGAAAGCCTCGGGCGCGTAGAACGCGCCGGCGGCGACCAGCACCGCGGCCATGCCGACGAGCGAGTGGAAGGCGGCGACCAGTTCGGGCATCGAGGTCATCGGCACGCGGCGGGCGATGACCGCGCCGATCGCGGCACCGATGGCGATGCCGACGATGACGAGCACCCAGGCGAGGCCGTCTGCCGGCGGATGGTTGGCGAGCGTGGTGGCGACCGCGATCGCCATGCCGATCATGCCGAACAGATTGCCCTGGCGCGACGAAGCCGGGCTCGACAGCCCGCGCAGCGACAGGATGAACAGCACTCCCGCCACGAGATACAAAAATGCAGAGAGGTTGGCGCTCATCTCAGGTCCCCATTGATCCCATCAGCCCGAGGTGGCCGCTTACTTCGACTTCTTCTTGTACATCGCCAGCATGCGCTGGGTGACAAGGAAGCCGCCGAAGATGTTGATGCAGGCGAAGATCAGCGCGACGAAGCCGAAGGCGCGTGCCCAGCCCGAGCCGCTCGAGACATTGGCGACGCCGCCGGCGAGGAGCGCGCCGACCACGATCACCGACGAGATCGCATTGGTCACGCTCATCAGCGGCGTGTGCAGCGCCGGCGTCACCGACCACACCACGAAATAGCCGACGAAGACGGCGAGGACGAAGATCGACAGCCGGAAGATGAAGGGGTCGACGACCTGTGCTGCATGCTCCATGGCGGCTCTCCTTAAACCTTCGGCTGGAAGTTCGGGTGGATCACGGCGCCGTCCTTGGTCAGGGCGGTGGCCTTGACGAGCTCGTCGTCCCAGTTCACGGCGAGCTTCTTCTCGTTCTTGTCGACCATGGTCTCGATGAAGGAGAACAGATTGCGTGCGTAGAGGCTGGAGGCCGAGGCCGCGACGCGGCCGGCGACGTTGGTGTAGCCGACGATCTTGATGCCATCGAGGTCGACCACCTCACCGGGCCTGGCGCCCTCGACATTGCCGCCGCGCTCGACCGCGAGATCGACCAGCACCGAACCCGGCTTCATCGACTTGACCACTTCAGCACTGACGAGCTTCGGCGCAGGCCGGCCCGGAATCAGCGCGGTCGTGATCACGATGTCCTGCTTCTTGATGTGCTCGGCGGTGAGCGCGGCCTGCTTGGCCTGGTACTCCTTCGACATTTCCTTGGCGTAGCCGCCCGCGGTCTGCGCGTTCTTGAACTCCTCGTCCTCAACGGCGAGGAATTTTGCGCCGAGCGATTCCACCTGCTCCTTCGTGGCCGGACGCACGTCCGTGGCAGTCACGATGGCGCCGAGACGGCGCGCGGTCGCGATCGCCTGGAGGCCGGCAACGCCGACGCCCATCACGAATACCTTTGCGGCGGGCACGGTGCCGGCGGCGGTCATCATCATCGGAAAGGCACGGCCGAAGGCCTCGGCCCCCTCGATCACGGCGCGGTAGCCGGCAAGGTTCGCCTGCGACGACAGCACGTCCATCACCTGTGCACGGGTGATGCGCGGCATCAGTTCCATCGCGAAGGCGGAGACGCCGGAATCGGCGATCGTCTTCAGCGCGGCCTCGTTGCCGTAGGGGTCCATGATGGCGATGACGAGTGCACCGCGCTTGTACTGTGCGAGCTCGGAGGCCTCAGGACGCTTCACCTTGATGATGATGTCGGCGTCCTTCAGCGCATCGGCGCTGACGGTGGCGCCCACGGCGGTGAATTCGGAATCCGGCAGGCCCGATTTGAGGCCGGCGCCCGGCTCGACGGCGATCTCGGCGCCCAACGCCTTGAACTTCTTCACCGTATCAGGCGAAGCGGCGACACGCGGCTCCGACGGATCGATTTCCTTGGCAACGGCGATCTTCATAGGCCCTCCGGCGACGCGGGACAGCGCGCGCGCAAACTTAAGCGTTACTCCCGCAGCGTTCGATACCGGTTTTGGGACCGGCTTGGATGCAAATTTTGTAGGCGGCAGCTGCTGCTGGCGTGTGCGGCTGCCGATAGGTCAGGTCAGGAAGATCGCCATCAGGATCACGATGAGCGCGACCGAGGCCGTGCCGTACTTCACCAGCTTGATGAAGCCCTCATAGGTCTGCTCGTGGGCAACGTAGTCGTTGCCGTCGGCGGTGGTGTACGCCACTTCGCTATGGTCAGCCATGCATTGTCCCCAGTCGAAAGTCGAATTCTTGGGCTGGGATACCGCAAACCTTCGGGCAGGGCAACGGCACCGATGGCCGGTTTTCGGGCAAATCAGGTGATTTGGAATTCCGATTGCCGGGAATCCGGCTGTCGCGCTGCTCAGCCCTGATCGATCATCGTGGCGGTGACGCTCGCGGTTTGCCGCCGGGGCACCGGAAGACCGAGCGCCGCGCGCACCGCGTCGATCGCCGGCTCGCCCGCTTCAGTGAATCGGGCCATATGCGGATCGACGCCGCACCCGACCGCGACCGGATTGTCACCGGACAGGAAACCGTGCGCCATGTGGAAGCCGAGCGCGCGGTAGACCTCGAACTGCTCTTCCGAGAAGAACTGGTCACCTGTGGTCTCGTGCGGGAAGCGATCGTTTCGCCGCGCGTAGTCCCGGATATAGTCGTTCTCGTCGCCGTTGAGCGACGATTTGACGTAAACGAGATAACCCTGCTCGTCGCCTCCATAGTCGATGGTGCCAATCGCGACGTGGACGTGGTCTCGCGCAATCTCGTCGTGCTCGTCGGCCGCGCCGGGATCACCCGCCTTGTCGGCATTGCGCGCCATCAGCGCGCGCGTGCGCTCGCGGATCGGCGTCCATGGCAGGTCGATGCGGACGCCGAGATCGATGCGGGCGTAACGCTGCAACGTCATCAGGGAACCGAAATTCATCGGCGCATCGGCTTCCGCATCGACCGCGATGATCACCTTGCAGCGGCGCCGCAACAGCTCGTAGACGCCGAGATTCTCGATATGGCCGCCGTCCGTCAGATAGACGCTGTCGCTGTTCTCGTACAGGCGCCCCGATATCTCCGACCAGAAATAGATCGGCGTGGAGCGGCGCTGCGGCCGGACACGCTCATCGACGTAACGCGGGTTCTTCAGCCAATAGCCGAGCCGGACGTTGAGGAGCGCAAGCGTGGGCGTCAGCGCCTTGATCGAACTCGAACCCATGTTCGAGGAGGCCGCAGCTCCGGAAATCGCCATTGCGGTGGCGAGATCGAGACTTTGCTCGTCGTCCTGCACCAGAGCGGTGGGCGCATAGCCCGTCGCCTCGCTGCCGACGTTCAGGGCGGAGAACACGAAGAAGTCCGCGTTGCGTCCGCGCCGGTTGGCAAAGTCGGAGCCTTGAATGTTCAGCGCCGTATTGATGAGCTGATAGGGCGCGTGCAGCTTCGGCGCGGCCGGCTGCCCTGGAACCCGGGCCGGCGCGGCCGGCGCGGCGTAGAGATCCGTCAGCTTCATGCGATCGAGCGCCTTGAAATCGCGCCCCTGGTCGAGACTGGCTTCGGCGGGCGCGACGCGCCCGTCGGCCGAACGCGTCGGATCGAACAGGAAGGCCTTGCTCAGGCGATCGCGATAGAGCCGGTGCAACGAGTTCGCATTCGGCGTCAGAAAGAACGAGATGGCGAACAGCAGGACGCCGGCGAACGTGTAGAGGATCACCATGTCCAGACTGTAGGAGTAGGCGAGCTCCGAAGCGTTGCCCTGGAACAGACTGGGAAAACGCACCTGAACCACCTGCCCCGCTTTGCGAGCCAGGAACAGGAGCCAGGCGGGCGTGTGCCAGGTCGGCGTCAACTGCTCGGCATCTGCCACGACCTGCGGTGCGGCGTTCGGCGTGATTTCCGCCGACAAGGTCCCCTTGCTGGCGTCGAACTGAATCCTGCCTGCGAGGCTGCCGGACGGCGCGTTCGATTTGGCATTGACCAGGCACTCTCGCTGGGAGGTTGCGCCCATAACCGAAGGGCACCTCTCGAACAGGTCGTTGGCGATGCCCCAATAGGACAGATAGAGGTATGCGACCCAGATGACGAGCGGAAGCGCAAGGCCCGCGATCCATAGCGCGACCTTGGCGACGACCGCGAGCACAAGCGAACCCCATTGCGAGGATGCGCTGTTGCCCTTCAGCAATTCCACGAATTGCTGCCTGAACGCGGTGACGAAGACGCCGATTGGCGCGGCCACCGCCGCGAGCGACTTGATCCAGGTGATCGCAACCGCAGCAGCCGGTCCACCGATTGCGCTGCTCTCGGCGACATCGAACATCTGCTCCAGCATGAAGGGCTGAAACTCGAAGAAGGCGATCACCGCCAGCAGCACCAGGACGGTCGCGCCCATGCTCGGCCAGTGCGATCGAAACTCCTGCCGCTTGCCGGGGCTCGCGAGCGACTGCTTGAGCGCCCATCCGAAAAACAGGACGCCCTCGAGGATTGCGATCGACAGGCTCAACGCAAAATGCTGGACCTTGAGAAACCGCGCGAAGTCGCACGCGACGCCCAGCAACAGCGCGATCCCGCCGATATAGGCGAACACGACGCTGGGACCGCTGCCGCGGACGGAGCGGGAGGTGAGATAGGCGAGCCCGCTGCAAGCGAACATCACCAGCGCGACGACCAGGCCGAATGTGCTGAAACCGTAACGATCGATGTCGCTGAAATCGTGCAGCTCGCACAACGTCCTGTTGTTGAGACTGACGCCGAAGATGTTCGCATCCGTCAGGCAGCTCCGCAGCGGCGTCGACCAGATGGTGACGGCGGCAAGCAGCAGCACGACGGGTAACGTCAACCCGATATTGGCGACCAGTCCCCGCACGACGATCGCAACTCCGGTCAGAAGATCGCGGACACCGGCAGGGATCAGATAGTTGGAATAGTTGCGCAGGTGTCCGACCGACGGCGTATCACTGATCTCGGCGGACGTGACGGTTCCGCCGGCAGGTCTTTCGCCGAATACAAAGCGCCGTGCCGTCGTCATGGTGGCGCTGAGAGAGGTGCCGATATAGCCGCCGCCCGACACCGTGGAGAGATAGTCGATCCGGCCGATCAGATTGTGGTGGTTCAGTGCCTGGAGCACGCCGAGGCAAACGGCCGACGAGCGAATGCCACCGCCGGACAACGCAAGCCCGACGACGTCGAGCAACTGGCAGGGTTGCAGGCCGTCGGCATCGAGGCGCCGTTCCGGTTCGCGTCGGGTGTTGATCGCCTCGATCTCATCGCAGACGATCTGATGGTGCTTCTCGCACCAGGGCGTTTCCTGATCGACGGCGGCGGCATTTCTCGCCATCGGAGCCGGCGTGGCGGGCCCTTGATGGAGCATGGGTGCCTCCCCAGGGAGAAACCGATCAATCCACAATCAATAGTAGAAAATCATTTTCCAAGTATCTGTTGAGTTAGTCTTGCGGGCCGCGCGAACGTTCAATCCCACGTAGCAAATAGCCGGCCTCCGCCGCGAAGATCGCCCGCGCCCACGGATGGAACTGGGGGCCGCAAAACTTGCGGCACCCGCATTCCGTGCGCCGGGAAGGAACTCGCGCTTCGCCTCAGCCCATCGCCTCGAGCTCGTCGATCATCCCGGCAATGACCGAGAGGCCGCCGTCCCAGAATTTGGGATCCTTGGCATCGAGCCCGAACGGCCGCAGCAGCTCGGAATAATGCTTGGTGCCGCCGGCGGCGAGCATGTCGAGGTAGCGCTCGGCAAAGCCTTCGGCCGCATTCTCGTAGACGGCGTAGAGCGAGTTCACGAGACAATCGCCGAAGGCATAGGCGTAGACGTAGAACGGCGAGTGGATGAAGTGCGGGATGTACATCCAGTAGTTCTCGTAGCCCGCCTTGATCTCGATCGCAGGCCCCAGGCTCTCGCCCTGCACCGACAGCCAGATCTCGCCGAGCCGCGTCGCGGTGAGCTCGCCATTCTTGCGCTCGGTGTGGACCGCGCGCTCGAACGAATAGAACGCGATCTGCCGCACCACGGTGTTGATCATGTCCTCGACCTTGCCGGCGAGCAGCGCCTGTCGCTGTTTCGCATTCTTGGTCTGGGCCAGCAGCCGCTTGAAGGTGAGCATCTCGCCGAACACGCTCGCGGTCTCGGCCAGCGTCAGCGGCGTCGGCGCCATCAGCGCGCCGTTCTTCGCGGCCAGCACCTGGTGCACGCCATGGCCGAGCTCATGCGCGAGCGTCATCACGTCGCGCGGCTTGCCCTGGTAGTTCATCAGCACGTAAGGATGCGCCGACGGCGTGGTCGGATGCGAGAACGCGCCCGGCGCCTTGCCCGGACGCACCGGCGCGTCGATCCAGCGATCGGTGAAGAAGCGCTCGGCGATCTCGGCCATTTTGGGCGAGAAGCCGCGATAGGCCGTCAGCACCATGTTGCGCGCATCGGGCCAGCCGATGACGTCGGTCGCGGCGAACGGCAGCGGCGCGTTGCGGTCCCAGTAAGCGAGCCGCTTCTTGCCGAACCACTTCGCCTTCAACGCATAGTAGCGATGCGACAGCTTTGGATAGGCGGCACGGACGGAGGCAACCAGCGCATCCACCACCTCGCGCTCGACTCGATTGCTCAGATGCCGGGAATCCGCGACGTCCTTGAACCCGCGCCAATTGTCGGAGATGTCCTTGTCCTTGGCGAGCGTGTTGGTGATCAGCGCGAAGGTGCGCTCATTGGCCTTGAAGGTTTTGGCCAGCGCTTCGGCCGCAGCCTTGCGCTTGGCGCCATCACGGTCCTGCAGGAAATTGAGCGTCGGCTCGATCGCCAGTTCTTTTGCACCGACCTTGAAGCGCAGGCCCGAGATGGTCTGATCGAACAGCCGGTTGAAGGCGGAATAGCCGGTTTGCGACTTCTCCAGGAAGAGCTGCTCGAGCTTGTCGTCGAGCTGGTACGGCTTCTCCTTGCGCAGATCCTCGATCCAGGGACGGTAATGCGCGAGCTCGGCGGCCTGCATCGCGCGGTTCAAAATATCGTCATCGACGCGGTTGAGCTCGAGCGCGAAGAACAGGAGATGCGTGGACGCCGCCGTCAGCCGCTCGGAGACATCGCCGTAAAACTTTGAAATCTTGGGATCAACGCTGTCGCCGGCATGGACGAGACCGGCATAGGAGCCGAGACGGCCGGCGAGATCGTCGATCGCCTCATAGCGTCGCACCGCCTCGGCGAGCCATTTTCCGCCATCTTCGTTTGCTGTCCCTGTGGCGAGCTTGCCCTTGTAGTCGGTCTCGAACGCGACGCAATCGGCGTCCATGCTTTCGAGATCGCGCGCCACTTCCGGCGCATCGATCCCGGAATAGAGGTCGGCGAGGTTCCACTCCGGAAGCCTGCCGGTCTTGCCCGCAGGCTTTGCGGGCGAAGATTTGGAGGACTTTGCCTTGGCGGCGGATTTCCTGGTGCTTGGCTTGCGGAGAGCGGGCTTGCTGGAGGCAGACTTCTTGAGAGCAGATTTGGAGCGCGAATTCATTGTGTGGGAAACCTGTGTCAACAAGCGCGACGGCGGGCGGGGGCATCAAGGTTTAAGAGTGCGTTAATCGGCTTCGGCCAGAGTGACCCGATTCGAGACAGATAGTAGTAGCGTGCGGGGAACACCATGGCTGCCTGTATTTTGATCGCCGACGATGACGCTGTAGCCCGCCGGCTGGTCGAGAACATGGTGCAGAAATGCGGCTATGAGACGGTCGTCGTGGACTCCGGCGACGCCGCGATCGCCGCCCTCACCGCCCCCGATGCACCGGCGATCGACGCCGTCATCCTCGATCTCGTGATGCCGGGCCTCGACGGCATGGGCGTGCTGGCGAAAATCCGCGAGGCCGGCCTCGGCGTCCCCGTCATCGTGCAGACCGCCCATGGCGGCATCGACAACGTGATCTCGGCGATGCGCGCGGGCGCGGCTGATTTCGTCGTCAAGCCGGTTGGCTTGGAGCGGCTCCAGGTCTCTCTGCGCAACGCACTCAATGCCTCCGCGCTCAAGGGCGAGTTGCAGCGTATCCGTCACAGCCGCGAGGGCCGGCTGACTTTCTCCGACATCATCACCCGCGCCGAGGCGATGGCGGCCGTGATGCGCGCCGCGCAGAAGGCCGCGGGCTCGTCGATCCCTGTGCTGATCGAGGGCGAGTCCGGCGTCGGCAAGGAGATGTTCGCACGCGCCATCCATGGCAGCGGCGAGCGCAAGGCAAAGCCGTTCGTCGCGGTCAATTGCGGCGCGATCCCCGACAATCTGGTCGAGTCGATCCTGTTCGGCCACGAGAAGGGCGCCTTCACCGGCGCCACCGAACGGCACACCGGCAAGTTCGTCGAGGCTCATGGCGGCACGCTGTTCCTGGACGAGGTCAGCGAGCTGCCGCTCACCGCGCAGGTCAAGCTGCTACGCGCACTTCAGGAAGGCGCGGTCGAAGCCGTCGGCGGGCGCAAGCCGTTGAAGGTCGACGTCCGGATCATCTCCGCGACCAACCGCAGGCTGCTGGAGCGGGTGAAGCAGGGCCATTTCCGCGAAGATCTGTTCTATCGCCTCCACGTGCTGCCGCTGACGATCCCCTCGCTGCGGGCGCGGCGTGAGGACATCCCGCATCTGCTCCGGCATTTCCTGGCGCGCTTTGCCGCCGAGGAGAACCGCCCCATCGCCGGCATCAGCGGCGAGGCCGTGGCGTACCTCGCCCAGCTCGACTGGCCCGGCAACATCCGCCAGCTCGAAAACGCGGTCTACCGCGCGGTGGTGATGAGCGAGGGCGACCAGCTTGACCTTGCCGACTTCCCCCTGCTGACCTCGCAGTCGCATCTCGAGACCGACATCCCGACCGCGCCGCTGATGCTCGAGCCGATCGCGGCGCCCTCGGTGGTGTCGGGTGGTGAAATACCGATCGCCCCGCTGCCGCTGGCGGGGACCCTTTCCATGCTGACCCCCACCGGCGACGTCCGCCCGCTGGACGACATGGAGAACGAGATCATCCGCTTCGCGATCTCGCATTATCGGGGGCAGATGTCCGAGGTCGCCCGCCGCCTCAAAATCGGCCGGTCCACGCTCTACCGCAAGCTCGACGAAGCCGGGGTTCCCGGACATGGCGGCAAAAGCGGTGAGGAGACGCCCTAAGCCTCATGCGAACGGAGGTTCGCCTGGCGTTGCGATGCGGCCGCAAGCCCTTCGCATTACGGCAAAATCCGGCTGCGACGTGAACCGTGACTTGGAAGTGACAGACACATGGAAAAGCGTCTGCCAAAGCCGCACAATCCGTTGCAAACGGGCTTTCTTGAAGTCAGTTTGTCGTGAGTTGTCCCGGCTAGCGCTGGCCGCCAAAACGGGGCCTGTATATCGTCTGCGTAGGATTCGTTCGTCCGCGTATGAATCGTTGCGTGCAGGCGTGCAACTTTCGAGCGGCCGGCGCAGTTTAGCCGAAGCTCATTAGGCGATAATGAAGCTGTTCCACGAGGGACAGTTCACCCGAGGGGTGCGACACAATGCGTGACTGTTTGAACCACCGTGCGGGCTTTGACCGCGTCTTGATGACGGTCGCGGCGACCTTCCTCACGGTATCGGCCAGCTCGGCCCTGGCGCAGGATCAGGCGCGCAGCAGCGCCGCCGAACTCGCGATCGAAGCCGCGATCCCGCGCCCCGAGCCCGCAAACGTGCCGCCCCCGACCGCATCCGATATCAAGCTCGACACCACCGCGACGGTTCAGGATTCCGCAAAGGAGCCGACCAAGGAAACTGCGAAGGAACCGGTGAAGGCCGAAGCCGCACCGGCCCCCGACAAGGTCGAGACCAAGCCTTCCGACGTCGCCACCACGCCTACACCTGAGGCGCCGAAGAGCGAAACCGCCAAGATCGAGCCCGCCAAGATCGAGCCCGCCAAATCCGAACCAGCAAAGGCCGACACCGCGACGGCAACGCCGGCCGCGCCTGCGGCCCCCGCTGCGGCTCCGGCCGCCGAGCCGGTGAAGGCCGCGAGCAACGTGCCCGCCGCCGACCAGCCGGTCGCCGACAAGCTCAAGGACATCATCGGCGCCAAGACCTCGCGCCATTTCGACCGCAAGAACGAGCGCGCCGCGATCGAGAAGTTTTACGGTGCACGCGACTTCGCGCCGGTCTGGACCCAAGGCGGCAGCCTCACCTCTGCGGCCAAGGGCGTGATCGCGCGGCTGAAGGATGCGGCCTCCGACGGTCTCAATGCCGCCGACTACCCGGTGCCGGATTTCGCCGCCGCCACGATGCCCGATGCGCTCGCCGATGCCGAGCTGAAGCTCACCGCCAGCATGTTCGACTATGCGCGCCAAGCCCAGAGCGGCCGCATGCACTGGTCGCAGGTCAGCGGCGACATCCTCTATCCCGAGCATCCGGTCGATCCGAGCGAGGTGCTCGCCAAGGTCACGACCGCAGCCGATGCCTCCGCAGCGCTCGACAGCTACAACCCGCCGCAGAAGCTCTACAAGGAGCTGAAGGCCAAGCTCGCCGAGCTGCGCGGCCTGGGCAGCGGCCCGGTGATCGAGATCGCCGACGGTCCGGCGCTGAAATACACTCCGGCCGGCAAGAAGCAGGCTGAAATCGTCGTTGAAGATCCGCGCGTGCCGCAGCTCCGCACCAAGCTCGGCCTCGCCGAGAACGCCAGCGACACCCGCTATGACGCCACCGTCGCCGAAGCCGTGCGCAAATTCCAGAGCGGCGCCGAGATGAAGGTGACAGGCATCCTCGACGACAAGACCGTCAAGGCGATCAACACCCCGAAGCGCGACAAGCAGATCGACACGGTGCTGGTGAACATGGAGCGCTGGCGCTGGCTGCCGCGCGACCTCGGCGTCCCCTCGCTGGGCGATGCCTATGTCATCCTCAACATTCCCGACTACACGCTGAAGGTGATGCAGCGCGGCCAGCAGGTCTGGACCACCCGCGTCGTCACCGGCAAGCCGGGCACGCATGCGACCCCGCTGCTGACCGAGACGATGAAGTACATCACGGTCAATCCGACCTGGAACGTGCCGCCGTCGATCGTCTACAACGAATATCTGCCGGCGCTTCAGCAGGACCCGACCGTGCTCCAGCGCATGGGCCTCAAGCTCGAGCAGAACCGCGACGGCTCGGTGCACATCTCGCAGCCGCCCGGTGAAGCGAACGCGCTCGGCCGCATCCGCTTCAACTTCCCGAACAAGTTCCTGGTCTATCAGCACGACACGCCGGACAAGAACCTGTTCGCCAGGGATGACCGCGCCTTCAGCCATGGCTGCATGCGCGTGCAGAATCCGGATCAGTACGCTTCCGTTCTGCTCAACATCGCCATGCCGAACGAGAAGTACACGCCGGAGCGCGTGCGCAGCATGTACGGCAAGAGCGAGATCGACCTGAAATTCCCGACGCCGATCCCGGTCAACATCACCTACCAGACCGCGTTCGTGGACGATGGCGGCAAGCTGCAAATCCGCAAGGACGTCTATGGCCGTGACGCGACCATGATCAACATCCTGAAGAACAGCCGCGGCAAGGACCTCGAGAACGTCGTTGCTCACTCGCAGCCGAGCTATTCGCGCCCGGCGACGACGCTGCCCTCGGGCGTGGCGATTGCCAACAATGGCGGCGGCTTCGGCTCGTCGGGTCCGAACTTCTTCGAGCGGCTGTTCGGGGCCCCGACCCCGCCGCCGGCACCGGTCGGCCGCCGGCCGCAGCAGCAGCGGGTGTTTACCCGCTGAGGCCTCCCCGACCGGGCTTTGTCGGAAATTCTCAAGCAAGATCAGCGACCTCATCCCCTGGATGGGGTCGCTTAACGTTAACCATTCTCCACCCGAACTCCGGCAGCGGGCGTTTTTTTGCCACACTGAGCCGCTTAGGTTCTTATTCTGACTTGGTTTGGGGTCGGGAAGGTCAACCTCGAATTAACCTTCTCGCTTTAAGAAAGCGTTCATCCTCTTTCGCGCGCTAACGGGGTTGCCGGGAGAGTCCATTTTGAACGCTCGTCGACTGGGTGGGCTCATTCGTGCTGACTGGTCTCGCACGCAAATTCGCAGTGCTGTCGTTGTCCCATGCGGGAGTGAAGGCCGGATCCCGGATCGGCCTCGCGTCCGCACTGCTGCTTGCTGCCGCGGGCTCGGTCCATGACGCCGCCGCGCTGAACGAGACCAAGACGCTCTCGTTCCACCACACCCATTCCGGCGAAGACCTCACCGTCACCTTCAAGCGCGACGGCCGCTTCGACGAGGCCGCGCTGAAGCAGCTCAACCACTTCCTGCGCGACTGGCGCACCCAGGACGAGACGGTCATGGACCGTCGCCTCTTCGACATCCTCTGGGAAGTCTATCGCGACGTCGACGGCAAGCAGCCGATCCAGATCATCTCTTCCTACCGCTCGCCCGCCACCAACGCGATGCTCCGCCGCCGCTCCTCGGGCGTGGCGCGCTTCAGCCAGCACATGCTGGGGCATGCGATGGACTTCCACATTCCGGGCGTGCCGCTGGAGCAGATCCGCTTCGCCGGCCTGCGCCTGCAGCGCGGCGGCGTCGGCTTCTATCCGACCTCCGGCTCGCCCTTCGTGCATCTGGACACCGGTAGCATCCGGCACTGGCCGCGCATGACGCATGACCAGCTCGCCCGCGTGTTCCCGGATGGCCGCACGGTCCACGTTCCGACCGACGGCACGCCGCTGAAGGGCTATGAGCTGGCCAAGGCCGACATCGAGCGCCGCGGCACTGGCGACGATTCCGGCGGCAAGCCGAGTTTCTTTGCCGCCCTGTTCAAGAGCAAGTCGGCTCCGGCCGCCACGAGCAGCGACGAGGATGACGAGGGCGCGCCCGCCCCGGCCGCGAAGCCTGTTGCGCCGACCGTGGTTGCCGCCGCGGTCAAGCCGGCGGATCCGGTGCCGACACCGCGCGCCAAGCCGCAGATCGCCGCTGCGATCCAGCTCGCTTCGGCCGATGCGCAGCTCGTTGCGCCGCCCAAGCCGAAGCCCGCGCCCGTGGCTGACAAGCCGACAGCCGGCAAATCTGTTGAGGGCAAGCCCGAGACCCCGGCCGACATTATCAATGCCCGCGGCTTCTGGGATACCCCTGCGACCCCGCAGCAGGCGACGCCAGCTCAAGTGGCTGCGCTGAAGGCCCGCCAAGCGCTCGCCGCCGCCACCGATCCGCAAGCAACCGCAAGCGTCACGAACGCTGCCTTCCAGGCGCTGGCCTATGCGCCGGCCGCCTCTCCGGTCGACCGCGCCAACGTCGTCGCCGCCTCCGCGCCGGTCCCGCGCACAGGCCGCCCCGCCGCCGGGTCCCGCAACGTCGCTCAGGCGACCGAGATCAACACGGTAGTCGGCAAGAGCGTCGACGGCAGGGTCGCGACCGCGACCCGCCTCTCCGCCGCCAGGGGCGAGAGCATCTGGCTCAAGATCGTGATGCTGTCGCCGAGCGCCAGCCGCGCGATGTCGGTGACGCTGATGGGCGAGCTCGATACCGTTGCCCTGCGCGGCTATTTCGTCAAACCGCAGGCCGTGATCGCGATGGGCTTTGCCGACGATCCGATGCAGGGCCTGTCCTGCGACAGCTTTACGGGCAGCGCGACCGCGAAGCTCGAGACGACGTCGTTCGTCATGCGCACCGCCGCGCTGCGCTGAGATCTTTCCCCTCACGCCGTTCGGTAGTCCCGCAAGCCGGGATGAAGCCAACGGGTCGGCGCGAAGCGCCGCCCGATTACAGGCTCCGCGCAATCCTGGAGCACGACAGCGCCACACGCTCAAGTGTCGTCCCGGCCTGGTGCGCATCTGCACTAAGGGAGATTCCCCCACTTCCAACGGGTAATCCACCCGGTATCGCTACGCATTCCAAACGCGCATTGTGGCAATGCGCCCAGAACGGACGCGATGACAAAGTCCGAGGACGCGATTGCGTTTGCCTTGGTGTTCCGCGTTTCCGCAGCGGCGCCGCATCTCAAGGGAAGTCGCCACAGCGAAGTAGGAGCATGCGATGTCAGTTCCATGCAAGTCTGAGCTCAGCCTTCTGAACCACGACGAGCGCGAAGTCATATTGAGTACGCACCATCCCGTGGTCGGAGAGATGGAGCGCGATGGACTTGAGAGCCTTCGCGCCCGACTTCGGGATCTGCGCGACAGGGAGCGCACATTGTCGCGGCATCGACGCCGCGAAACAAAGGGAACAGCCGACCCGCGCGGCAAGAGTTTCTCCGGCACGGCAGAGCATGCAAACCGGCGCCAATCGGTTTTCGCTGCCGCCATCAAGCGCGTCAAGAACGAGCTGAGGCGCATCCGAAAGTTTGAAGCACGACGGGAGCTCGGGGAAGCGGCGCGACGGGCGTTAGCACTCCGTCGGGCGCGTCAGTTTTCTCGCCCGCAGACGACCCCAACTTCACAGGACGGCATGCGGTCCATCCCAAGCCGTCGCCGGATCAAGAAACTCCCACCGGAAAAAATCGGAAGAGTCTCGCAGGCCAACAAGCGGGCGCAGGCCCGACGAGACGCCAAACGCGGACGCGGCAATTGAGACCGAGACCGACAATCTTGCGGATCGAGGCTGCGTGCCGGACCGGCGCAATGGCGTGCTCGCCACTTCCAAGACTACAGTGTCGAAGCCTGCAGCTTCTATCTCGCTTTCCTGACCCGCCGATCCAGATGATATGTCAACGCCAGCGAGAGGCAGACGGTGAGCTCCTGCTTCGGCAGCGCGCCGGATAGGGGCAACAGCAAAGCCCTGGTCTGCCGATATTCGAACTCATCGGGAAAGCGCTCGCGGAACGTATCGACCAGCGTCGTCTTGCAGTTGAACAAAATGGCGGCGTGCTCGGAGTCCTTGAGGCGGCCGAGCCGAATCGTGGAGCCGCTGCCGGTCTCATCGGTCAAGTAAGCCGGCTCGCCCCATTTCAGCGTTTCGGTGAGCTTGCCAACCTCTTCATGCGCCGCAGCGGTCGCGAAGATCAGCGCACGTACCTGAAGCAACCGCTTGCCGATCGGCGCCGGAAGGGCGCGAAAGGCACGGTCCACCTCGCGCGGCAGCGACGGGGCAGTCACAGCGGTCTCCGTTCACAAACGAAGTGCAACACGCCACGCTTGTAGCCCGGATGGAGCGAAAGCGTAATCCGGGGAATGCTTCTGTACTGCGAGAACCCGGATTTCGCTGCGCTCCATCCGGGCTACGGCAGCAGTGCTAGAGGCGCATCGCCTCAGAGCATTCCCAGCGCCTGCATATAGGTCTCGAGGATCGTCTCGGCCTCGGCGCGCTCGTTCGGGTCCTGCTTGCGCATGCGCACGATGGTGCGCAGTGCCTTGACGTCGTAGCCATTGCCCTTGCTCTCGGCATAGACGTCGCGGATGTCGTCGGAGATCGCCTTCTTCTCTTCCTCCAGCCGCTCGATGCGCTCGATGATGGATTTGAGCTGGTCCTTGGCAAATTTCGTCGCGGGCTCGTCGTCGCGGACGGCGGCGGTGGTGGCCATCTTGGTACTCCAAATAGAACTGGCAAAACGAGGTGACGCCGGCATCCTCACCGCGCGTGCTGGTTGACCCTTAGGGTTCGCGGCTCTCGCGTTCAAGGCAGCATCGCGCTCGTCCACAGCGCGCCCACACCTTCCTGCGACGGAGCGAAGAAAGAAGTTGTGTGGTGCGACTCACCGCCGGACTGCCGGCGAGGCCGTTCAGTGCCCGGGGTGAACCTTCTTCATGGCTTCGAGCTGCTCGGGCGCGGCCGTGCCCTGGTATTTCGACTTCCAGGTCTCGTAGGGCATGCCGTAGACGGCCTCGCGGCTCTCGTCCTTGGTCAGCGCGACGCCTTGGGCGTCGGCGGCGTCCTTGAGCCAGTTGGACAGGCAGTTGCGGCAGAAGCCGGCCAGATTCATCAGATCGATGTTCTGGACGTCGGTCCGCGTCTTCAGATGATCGACCAGGCGCCGGAAAGCGGCCGCCTCGAGCTCCGTTCTGGTTTTGTCGTCGATTGCCATGGCTGGATCCCTTCGGCCTGAATTGGTTCTGCCCCCGATGGGGGTCACCCTTACGGGATCAGGTGGGCCCTTGTCACAGATTTTGCCATATCACGGCGCAAACGGCGCCAGAGCCAACCCGAAGGCCGGTTCCCCGGCCCTACGCCAAATCGTCAATCATCTGGTATACGTTCCGCGACAATGATCGCCGAATCTCCCCGCGCCCCCCTTCGCCTGCTCGCCCGGTTGGTCCCGGTGCTGGTGGTTGGCCTGCTGTGCCTGTGGGCCAGCCCGGCCTCCGCCGACTTCCGGCTTTGCAACAACACCTCGAGCCGGGTCGGCATTGCGCTCGGCTACAAGGACGCCGAGGGCTGGACCACTGAGGGCTGGTGGAACATCTCGTCCCGCTCCTGCGAGACCCTGCTGCGGGGAACGCTGGTCGCCCGCTACTATTACATCTACGCGATCGACTATGACCGCGGCGGCGAATGGTCGGGGCAGGCCTTCATGTGCTCGCGTGACAAGGAATTCACCATCCGCGGCACCGAGGATTGCCTCGCGCGCGGCTACGACCGGACCGGCTATTTCGAGGTCGATACCGGCGAGCAGCGGGCCTGGACGGTTCAGCTCACCGACGCCAACGAGCAGCCGTCACAGCAGCAGCGCGTGCCCGGCCTGCCGGGCCCGGTCGGCCCGGGTGGCGGCGTTCCGGGTTTGCCCAATAGTCCGCCCGGTGGTACGCCCCCCGCCGCGCCTGGCCTTCCGCCAGCTCCCTCGCCACCGTCTGGAAATAAGCCATGAGGCGTCTTCGCCGTATCAAGATTCTCGCGACCCTGGGGCCTGCCTCTTCGGACCTCGCGATGATCCGCCGCCTGTTCGAGGCCGGCGCCGATCTGTTCCGCATCAACATGAGCCACACCCCGCATGACAAGATGCGGGAGCTGGTCGCGACGATCCGCAACGTCGAGAGCAGCTATGGCCGGCCGATCGGCATCCTGGTCGATCTTCAGGGGCCGAAGCTCAGGCTCGGCGCCTTCGCCGAAGGCGCGGTCCAGCTCCAGAACGGCCAGATCTTCACGCTCGATTCAAACAAGGCGCCGGGCGATGCGACGCGCGTCAATCTCCCGCATCCGGAGATCCTGGCTGCGCTCAGGCCCGGCCATTCGCTGCTGCTCGACGACGGCAAGGTGCGCCTGATCGCTGAGGAGACCTCGAAAGAGCACGCGGTGACGCGTGTCGTGGTCGGCGGCCGGATGTCCGACCGCAAGGGCGTCAGCCTGCCCGACACTGATCTGCCGGTCTCGGCGATGACGCCGAAGGACCGCGCCGACCTCGAGGCCGCGCTGGTGACCGGCGTCGACTGGATCGCGCTGTCCTTCGTGCAGCGCGCCGACGACGTGATCGAGGCCAAGAAGATGATCCGCGGCCGCGCCGCGGTGATGGCCAAGATCGAGAAGCCGCAGGCGATCGACCGCCTCGCCGACATCATCGAGGCCTCCGACGCGCTGATGGTGGCGCGCGGCGACCTCGGCGTCGAGCTGCCGCTGGAACGCGTGCCGAGCCTGCAGAAGCAGATGACGCGCATGGCGCGCCGCGCCGGCAAGCCGGTGGTGATCGCGACCCAGATGCTGGAATCGATGATCCAGTCGCCGGTGCCGACCCGCGCCGAGGTTTCCGACGTCGCCACCGCCGTCTATGAGGGCGCCGACGCCATCATGCTGTCGGCGGAATCGGCGGCCGGCAAATTCCCGGTCGAGGCGGTCTCGACCATGAACCGTATCGGCGAGGAGGTCGAGCGCGACCCGACTTATCGTTCGGTCATCACTGCTCAGCGCCCCGCGCCGGAAACCACCGCCGGCGACGCCATCGCGGACGCCGCGCGGCAGATCGCCGAGACGCTCGACCTGCCGGCGCTGATCTGCTGGACCAGCTCGGGCTCGACCGCCGTGCGCGTGGCTCGCGAGCGACCGAAGCCGCCGATCGTGGCGATCACCCCGAACATAGCCGCCGGACGCCGTCTCGCCGTCGTCTGGGGCGTGCATTGCGTGGTGGCGGACGACGCCCGCGACCAGGACGACATGGTGAGCCGCGCCGGCCAGATCGCCTTCCGCGACGGCTTTGTCCGCGCCGGCCAGCGCGTCATCATCGTCGCCGGCGTGCCGCTCGGCATCCCCGGCACCACCAACATGGTGCGCATCGCCTCGGTCGGCCCCGAGGGCGACGCGAATTTGTAGGCCCGCCGGGCAGGCCAAACAAAAATGTCGAAAACAACCCCATGCACAGTAGCCGGCGTTGCCGGCGAACGTGCTTGGGTTTCGTGGAAAGGCGTGCTCCGGCAATGACCTGAGCGGAAGCAGGTCCCGGCCCCGGCCGCGCCCGGCTTTTTAAGCCCCGACCAGCGCTTTCGCCGCCGGCAGCAGCGTCTGCTGCACCACCAGACCCCTGGCACGGGCATCCATCACGCCGACGGCGCGCAGGGCCAGCAGCGTCACGGTCTGCACCGCATCGCGCATCCTGGCGGGATCGTCGAGATTGTCGGGCGCGAGCGGCCCGACCAGGGCCTCATGCAGCGCCCCTAACAGCGCGGTGGCGGCGAGCGCGGTATCCTGAGCCGGCAAATGGCCGGCACGTACGGCGGCGTCGATCCGTGCGGCGATCTCGCCGGCGATCTCGCGGCGGCTGGCCAGGCGGGACGCGCTGACATCGACGTCGACCGGCTCAGCCAGAATGCCCCAGGCCAGCCTGCGCTGCGACAGCGTATGGACCGCCACGGTGGTGACGGCCGCCGCCAGCGCCGAGGATGGGCCGGGCGCGGCATCGGCCGCCCGGCGGATCGCCGCGAGCTCGTCGCGCGACACCTCGGCAATCAATTCGGAGATCAGCTCGGACTTGGACGGGAAGTAGCGGTAGACCGTTCCGGCCGCGACACTGGCCCGGACCGCAACCGGCGCGATCTGCACCGCCGCCATCCCGCCTTCCGCCGCAGCTTCCCGCGCCGCAGCAAGGATCGCACTGCGCCTGGCCGCAAGGCGCTTCACCACTTGATGCGTTCGCCGATAAACCATGGCGCGCTTCCTGTCCCGCACGCGAGCCGCACGCCCCGCGGCCGAACGCGTCGTCAATGCAATAGATGCAAATCGTCCCGCAAGGACTGAACAACTATTCAAAGTGAATGACAAGATGCAAATGCGTCAGGCGTCACGCCGAACGGACGGGAGCGCCATGGCTGGTGACACCGACTGGAGGGCTTTGAAGAAGAACGTGCCGGGAAGCTTGCCTGCGGGCCCATCCTTCGAGACACCCGCCTGCGGCGGCCCCTCAGGACGAGGTCGCGTTTCGCGGCAGGATATCAGACCTTCATGGTGAGGAGCCCGCCAAAGCGGGCATCTCCGGACGATGCTCTGCATCGCCGGGCGAACCATGCAGCCTGAGCAGCCTCCGGCTCACGCCACCGCCCAAAAGAAAAGAGCCCCGTCCGGGACGGGGCTCTCGAAATTCTCAGATCGTCCGGACTTACTTGAGGCTGGACGAGATCGAACCGAACTTGGTGTTCAGCGAGCTGCCGAGGTTGTTGACGACGGTGATGATCGCCAGCGCGATGCCGGCAGCGATCAGGCCGTATTCAATGGCGGTGGCGCCGGATTCGTCCTTCACGAAACGCGAAACGAGGTTCTTCATAGACTGCTCCCAAAGAGTACACGAGGCTTACGAATGGTGTGGTCTTCGGCTTCCCAGCGCCGCCCAACCATGGAACCGAACCTAGAGGCAAAGAATTGCGCCGCAGTTAATTCGACTGCGTAAACACGGAGCGGATTGCACGTATTCGACGATGGTAAAGGAGAATTGAAAACAATCCGTTAAATCGTAGCCATCCGCGGCAATGCCGCGGCGGCGCGATTTACCCGAAGTTATGACCGCGCATGGTCCAATGCCGCCCGCTCGGCCTGAAGCGCGATGAGATGAATCGTTCATCGTGCTTCAGGTTGTTGCTTGAGCATGATCTTCCCGGAAAACCGCTACACGCTTTGCGCTAACGCGGCCCTTCGGGTCCGGATCATGCTCCGGCGGACAAGAACAAGCAGGACGACGAGGCGGCATGTCCCTTTCCTTTGCCAACAGCATTGCGATGCAGAGCCGCGCGCGAGCACTGCTGCCGCTCTGCGTCGGTGCCGGCACCTATCTGTTCTTCCTCTTCGTCGGCGACACGCTGCTTCAGGACTCCGACTCGTTCTGGCAGATCAAGATCGGGCAATGGATCCTCGATCACGGCGCCCTGCCCTACACCGACTTCTATTCTTTCACGCGCCCGGGGGAATCCTGGATCTCGACGTCGTGGCTGTCGCAGGTGCTATTCGCCTTCTCCTATGCGCAATGGGGCTGGGCAGGTCCGGTCATCCTCACCGCGACCGGGATGGCGCTCACCGCGGCGGTCTTCGTCTATCTGCTCGACGCGCAGATCGAGGCGCCGCGCGCGGTGCTGTTCGCAATGCTGGCGCTGGTGCTGTCGATCCATCACGTGCTGGCGCGTCCGCATATTCTGGCGCTGCCCGTCATGGTGGCGTGGGTCGGCCTGCTGATGGCGGCTGCCGACCGCAGAAGCGCGCCGTCCTGGTATTGGCTGCCGCTGATGGCGCTCTGGGCGAATTTGCATGGCGGCTTCGTGCTGGGCCTCGCGCTGATCGGTCCGATCTCGCTCGAAGCGGTCGAGCATGCCGAGAAGGGACAACGGCTGAAGCTGTTCATGCGCTGGGTGCTGTTCGGCGTCGGCGCGCTGGTCGCTGCCTGCTGCACGCCTTACGGCTGGCGGACGCTGATGGGCGCGACCAACATCCTCAGCCTCGGCGAATTGCTGTCGCTGATCTTCGAATGGATGCCGGCGAACTTTGCCACCTTCACCGGGTTCGAAGGCGCACTGCTCGGCCTGATCGCGCTCGGCTATTATCGCGGCCTCGTGCTGTCGGCGCCGCGGATCTTCCTGATCCTGTTCCTGACCTGGGGCGCGCTGACCCATGTCAGGAATATCGAGGCCTTCGCCTTCCTGGTGCCGCTGGTGCTGGCAAAGCCGCTCGGCGAGATGTTCCCGCGCCCGCCAGCGGACACCGCCGGCGCCGACCGCCGGCCGGCCCGCTATGTCACCGCGCTCGGCGCGCTCATGATCGTGGCCGCGAGCTGGACCTCGACCTCGCTCTACATGGGACACCATCGCTTCACGTTCACGATGACGCAGACGCCGGTTGCGGCGGTCGACCTGCTCGAAAAACTCAGGGTGCAGCGCATCTTCAACGCCTATCAGTTCGGCGGCTATCTGATCTCGCGCGACATCCCCGTTTACGTCGACGGCCGCGCCGAGCTCTATGGCGAAAAGTTCGTCATGGACTTCTTCAAGGCGACGGAGGGCAAGAAGCCCGAGCTGCTGCCGCGCCTGCTCGACCAGTACAAGATCGACGCGACGCTATTGGTCGCCGATGCGCCGGGCCCGCAAATCCTCGACCAGCTCAAGGGCTGGAAGCGGATCTATACGGACGACATCGCGGTCATTCATGTGCGGGACAATGCGGACGGCGCGGCGGTGCCGTTGAAGTGAGGAAGCGGCTTCAGCCGTGTCCTCCCAGAGGCGACATTCGCGTAAAGATGTGAAGCGGACCCAGGCGCGCACTCCGGCCATTTCGTCGTTTGCCCCATACGCGACATAGGTGCAGTGCCATTGCGGCGAGGGACACGCCCGACGACTAGGCGCGTCCCAAGTCACCAATAGGGCATCGCTCGGCATGCCGCGAACGCCTCTGCAAAGGCATAGTTGTTGTCCTAATTTTCAATTGCCGCGTTGTCGCTCGGTGGCATAGATTATCTGTGAGCGGTTGTTAAACCGCGCACCGCATTCATTGACGAAAAGTTAGACTACACTCGTTTGATCCAAGCCCGGCCATCGACATGCTGGACTTGGGTCGAGACGCGCGTCGGCCCGCCTACCAGTGCGAGGTGATCGCGTGACATCAGACCCAAACCGACAGCCTGATCTTCCGTGCCGTCACCGACCTTCGGTGAGGGCCCTGACACGTGCAGGCGTTTCCAGGGAAAGGAAAACTCATGAGCATCAAGCGAACTGCTATTGGCTTCTTAACAGTCGCGTGCCTCATTGGAGCCGCGATGCTTTTGCCGAACGTTGGCCAAGCTCAGGATGCAAAGGTCAATACAGCGATGGATCTCTTGGAGTCGATGGCGAACAAACTTGGCTCGCCAAAGATCGAAGGGGCTGACACTGTCGCTGGGAAGGATGTGCCCGCCATTTATTTCGGTTCAACCAAGATGAACAACAACTTTGACCTGGTTGATCAGGTCGTGAAGCAAGCTCAGGGGACGGCAACGATCTTCGTGAAGAGCGGTGACGAGTATGTCCGCGTTGCCACCAACGTCAAAAAGGACGATGGCTCGCGAGCGATCGGAACCATTCTGGATCCCAAAGGCAAAGCGATCGAGTCTATCAGGAAAGGCGAGGCGTTCTATGGAGAGGTGGACATCCTCGGCAAACCCTACATCACAGGGTACAAGCCGATACGCGATTCGGCGAAAGACGTGATCGGCATCTATTATGTCGGTTATTTGAAATAAGCCGTACACGCGCGACCTCACCGGGGCTTAGCGCTGTCTGTTGCGGCGCGTGAGTCGCCTGTTGGCCCATCAGCGAAGTGGCGACACCTTTCATTGAGGTGCGCTTGATGGCGTAGAGCGGACTGACTTTGCTCGCTCTGAGTTCTTCGCATTTTGACCCTGACCTGACATTGACCCTAGCCCAAAAGGAACACCCTGTGCTTTGATACGTGGGACGGAATCTACCGATCTCGCGGGGGCCGTTTTGGCCGACAATTGCGTGGAACGGAGGCTTGCGGCAATTCTGGCGGCGGATGTTGCCGGATACAGCCGCCTGATGGGTATGGACGAAGAAGACGTGCTGGCTCGCCTCAAGGCCGCCAGAAAGTCTCTTTTCGATCCCTCCATCGCCGTGCATCGCGGACGGATCGTCAAGACGACCGGCGACGGCATGCTGGTCGAGTTCGCCAGCGCCGTCGATGCAGCGCGATGCGCCATCGAGGTGCAGCGCGGCATGGTTGAGCAAAATGCCGCGGTGCCGCAGGCCAAGCGGATCGAATTTCGCGTCGGCATCCACGTCGGCGACATCATAATCGACGAGAATGATATCTTCGGGGACGGCGTCAATATCGCCGCCCGCCTTGAAGGCATCGCCGAGCCCGGCGGCATCTGCATCTCCGAGGACACGCAACGTCAAATCCGCGGCAAGGTCGATATCGCCTTCGAGGACATGGGTCCGCAGAACCTGAAGAACATCGTTGAGCCGATGCGCGCGTGGCGATTGAGGATAAACGCGGATGGTTCTGCGGCAATTTCGAAAAGGTCGCCGGTCGAGACCACCCAGGCTCTGGCGCTGCCCGACAAGCCGTCCATCGCCGTGCTGCCGTTCCAGAACATGTCAGGCGATCCCGAACAGGAATACTTCGCGGACGGAATAGCGGAGGACATCATCACCGCGCTGTCCCGTTTCAAGGCGCTGTTCGTCATCGCCCGCAATTCGAGCTTCACATACAAGGGACGCGCTGTCGACATCAAGCAAGTGGGGCGCGAGCTTGGCGTGCGCTATGTGCTGGAAGGAAGCGTTCGCAAGGCGGCAAACCGGGTGCGCATCACGGGACAGCTCGTCGATACCCCTACGGGGGGACATCTCTGGGCTGACCGGTTTGACGGTGGACTCACCGACATCTTCGACCTGCAGGACCAGGTCACCGAGAGCATAGTCGGAGCGATCGCACCGGCGGTTGAAAAAGCCGAGATCGAGCGCGCCAAGCGCAAGCCTACCGAGAGTCTTGATGCCTATGATCACTACTTACGCGGTTTGGCCAGCTCTTATCAGTTTGCTAACCGGCAAGCGAACGAAGAGGCGTTACGCCTATTCAACAGGGCGATCAAGCTCGACCCAGGTTTTGCGTCAGCTTACGGTCGTGCCGCCCTTTGCTACACCTTTGCCAAGACCAATGGCTGGATTTCAGTCACACCGAGCGAGACTGCCAAAGTAAAGAAGCTCGTTCAGAGGGCGGTTGAGCTGGGAAAAGACGACGTGATCGCCCTCGCGGCGAGCGGATATGTATCAGCGTTTGTATTACTCGATCTCGGGGGAGGCGCCGCCTTGATCGATCGCGCGCTCATGTTCAATGCCAATTGGGCCGAGGCATGGTTTTGGGGTGGCTGGGTGAAGAACTGGCTAGGCGAGCCGGAAACGGCAATCGAGCGCTTCGCCCGTGCCATCCGCCTCAACCCGCTTGATCCGTTTATGAGCGGGATGCGAACTGGGACCTCGCATGCCCATTTCTTCCTGGGCCACTATGGCGACGCGGCATCGTGGGCGGCAATGGCGTTGCAGGACAATCCGGACTTTCAACCTGCGTTACGTATGGACGCCGCAAGCAAGGCAATGGCCGGACGACTGGAGCAGGCACAAAAGGCGGTGGCTCGGCTGCGACAATTGAATCCTTCGGTGCGTGTCTCCAATCTCAAAAGCGTGCTCGGCCCCTATCGGCGCGCCGAAGATCTCGCTCGATACGAGGAAGGGTTGCGGCGAGCCGGGCTGCCCGAATGACCTCTACGGCCACGGTGCGGCAAGAGAGTGAGAGCCGCAACTTCCGCCCTTGGCCCATCAGCGAAGTGATGACACCTTTCATTGAGGTCCGCTTGGTGGGGTAGAGCGGACTGACTTTGCTCACTCTGAGTTCTTCGCATTTTGACCCTTAGCCGTCCTAAGCCACTTGCCGCATTCGCGACGCAGCATTTGCAGCCACAGAGTGCGACGACTGTACAGAGTGCGACGACTATCGTGACGTGATACTTTGCGCCCTCGTCCTTACGCTGCGATGAGGGGCGAATGAAACGGCGGGAGTTCATAGCGGGCACTGCGGCGCTGCTTGTTTCGCCAGGTTATTCGCGTGCGCAGGGAAAGCGCCGTCGGCTCGGCTTTCTTGCTGTGGGAGATGGAAGCGGGAAAGCCCTAAATCAAGCCGAGCTTGTGCTTCTCGATGCTCTGAGAAGCCTCGGCTGGATCGAGGGAAAAAATCTCGTCATAGATTATCGCTTTTCCCAACCCTCGGATCGACTGGCGGCTTCCGTCGCCGATCTGATTGCCCTCAGTCCCGAGCTGCTCATCGCTCCGGGACCGCATGCGGCCGTAGCGCTGAAGTCGGCAACAACCACCATTCCGATTGTATTCGTGAGTGTGGCCGATCCCGTGAAGCTTGGTCTCGTGCAAAGCCTGTCGCGACCCGGAGGCAACGTGACGGGCCTTTCAACCATGGTACCGGACGACTTCCTGGCGAAACGTCTCGAAATCCTTCGAGAACTTGTTCCCGGCGCCTCGAAAATCGCGCTCTTGGTCAATCCGACCAACCCAATGCAAAGGATATATCTCGCAGAAGACGTCCCCCAAGCCGGGAACTCGGCGTGGTTTTGATGCCGGTCGAAGCGACCACGGCCGACGAAATCGACGCCGCCTTTGCGTCCGCTGCCGCCGAGCACGCCGATGCGATCATCGATTTTGGCGATACGCTCACCTATGTCCAGGCACCGCGGATCATCGCGCTCGCTGCGAAGTATCGCCTGCCGGCAAACTATCTGTTCCGGCACTATGCTGATGGCGGACTGTCGGTGTACGGAGCCGACGCCCGCGATCTGTTCCGCCGCGCGGCGAGCTACGTGGACAAGATACTCAAAGGTACCAAGCCTTCTGACCTCCCGGTGGAACGGCCAACCAAATTCGAGCTTCTGATCAACATGAAGACCGCCAAGGCGCTCGGCCTCACCGTGCCGCCCTCGTTGCTTATCCGCGCCGACGAGGTGATCGAATAGCAACGACAATTGCGGCGGTGCATGAGTCCTTCCTGGCCCCGCGGCAGCCATTTCCGCGTTCAAAGCTGACGTCGGCTTTCGCCCCGAAGCGGGCACTTGCGGTTTAAAGACCGATTGGTCTATATATTTGTCATGAGCCGCCAAACCCCAGTGCAGTCGCCGCGTGGCCGCCCGCGAAGTTTCGACATGGACGCCGCCGTCGAACGCGCGATGGGCGTGTTCTGGTCACGCGGCTATCACGCCACAGCGCTGCCGGACCTGCTGCGTGCGACAAGGCTCTCGCGCGGCAGCCTTTACGCCGCGTTCGGCGACAAGCACTCGCTGTTCCTGCTTGCGCTTGATCGTTACATTGCCGATGCCGTTGCGCGGATGGATGTCGAACTCGCTCCCGCCAGAGAACCGATTGACGGCCTGCGGGCCTTCCTTGCCGGCTATCTCGACCGCATGAGCGGTGCCAATGGCCGGCGCGGCTGCCTGCTGGTGGCCACGGCCATGGAGCTGGCTGGCCAGGACGCGGAAGCCGGCCGTCGCATCGCAGGCTTTTTCAAAGTAATGGAGGCCCGGGTGGCGGATGCGTTTTCGCGGGCGAAGACGGCAGGCAAGCTGGTCGATGGTGTTGAGCCTTCAAGTGCCGCCCGAATTCTGGTCTGTTTCCTTTGGGGGCTCCGAGTGGTCGCCAAAACGGCACCGACACGGATCACATGGCAAGCCACCGTTAACGCGCTTCTCGACCGCTTCATCAGGTAGACAACCCATATGAGCCTTGGACGCCTCCGCCATCGACGCGTCGATATATAGACTGATCGGTCTTGAAAAGGAATGACGCCATGTCTGCTCTCCAGATCGTCTGCGCTGTGGCCGTTCCCCTGCTCTGGGGTTATCAGTTCGTGGTCATCAAAGTGGGCGTTACGGAGTTTCCGCCTCTCTTCTTCCTCGCACTGCGCTTCCTCGCCATGGCGCTGCTGCTCGTTCCGTTCGTCAAAAGACCCACGCGTCAACAGTTCGGCCCTGTCGCAGCTATTTCGTTCTTCCTTGGTGGACTGAACTTCGGGCTCTTCTATGTTGGCCTTGGGCTCGGCTCGGGAAGCCTGTCGGCCGTCGCCTATCAACTCGCCCCGCCCTTCACCGTCCTGCTGGCCTGGCCGCTGCTCGCGGAGCGGCCGTCTCTCGCCACGTCCGCCGGCGTGGTGCTGGCATTCGTCGGCGTGGTCGTGTTGGCAGCCGCGCCCGGCCTGTCGGCAAACGCGCTTCCGCTGCTGCTTGTGGTCGGGGCAGCCTTCGCATTCGCTACGTCCAACGTCCTGACGAAACGCTACGGACCTTTTGATCCCCTGATGTTGATGGGGTGGTCGTCGCTGCTCACGGTGCCGCAGGTCATGTTGATGTCGTTGCTGCTTGAATACGGACAAGTGGCGAGCCTCGTCACGGCGGATGGACGCGGCTGGCTGGCACTCGCCTACACGATCTTCATCGGAGGAATTGTCGGGTTCGGCCTTTGGTTCTGGCTCATCGCCCGCTGCTCCATCAGCCGCGTTGCCCCCTTCGGCCTGCTGCTTCCGGTGTTCGCCTTGACGTCGAGCGTGCTGTTCCTTGGCGAACGCATCACCCCCAACCTGATTGTCGGCGGACTGCTCGCGATATCGGGCGTGGCGATGACACAAGTCAGACCGAGCGCGCGACCCATTTGAGCCCGGACGTTGCGTTGTGGCATCGCTGTCGTCTGCCCGGCAACGGAGATCACGAGGCTTCACGTCTCGGTGGTAGACGGTGTTGCGACGTGACGTCCCCAACTTGCCGTGCGCTAATATCCGACGGTCGAACAGGAGGGCGTATCATCATGTTTCGCAATCTTCTCGCCGCACTTCTCGTCACGGTCGCGATCAGCGCGGCACATGCGGCGCCGCAATGGCTGAACCTGCCGCCGACGCCGACACTGCCCAAGGCGACGCAGAGCGGCTTCGCGCCCGTCAACGGCATCAAGGTCTGGTACGCAATTTTCGGCCGCGGCGAGCCCGTCCTGTTGCTGCATGGCGGCCTCGCCAACGCCAATTATTGGGGCCACCAGGTCCGCGCGCTGCAACGGCACTATCAGGTCATCGTCATGGACAGCCGCGGGCATGGACGCAGCAGTCGTAATCAGGAGCCGTATGGCTACGATCTGATGGCCTCGGACGTGGTCGCCCTGCTCGATCACCTCAAGATCAGGAACGCTGCGATCGTCGGCTGGAGCGACGGCGCGATCATCGGCCTCGACATCGCGATGAAGCATCCGGAGCGGGTCAGCAAGCTGTTCGCCTTCGCGGCGAATTCGGACCCGTCAGGCGTTGCCGACATCGCGTCGAGCGACGTCTTCAATGCCTACATCGCGAGAGCCGGCGAGGAGTACAAGCGCCTGTCGCCGACCCCGACCGAATACAAGAGCTTCGTCGCGGAGATCACCAAAATGTGGGAGAGCCAGCCGAAATGGACGGCGTCGGATCTTGCGGCGATCAAGGTCCCGACATGGATCGTGGACGGCGACCACGACGAGGCGATCAAGCGCGAGAACACCGAATTCATGGCGGCGAACATTCCGGGGGCCGGCCTGCTGATCCAGCCGGGGGTCAGTCACTTCTCGTTCCTGCAGGATCCCGAGCAGTTCAATGACGACGTGCTGCATTTTCTGGAGCGGAAGGATGCCGCGAAGTGAGATATCGTAGGGTGGGAAAGCGTAGCGTGCCCACCACTTCTGTCGCAATTGCCGAGAGATGGTGGGCACGGCGCAAGAGCGCCTTTGCCCACCCTACGAGACCGGAGCCTCGTTGCGAGCACGGCGCCTCCAATGACGGGGCCAACAAAAAACGCGGCGTTTCCGCCGCGTTTTTCAATTCGATTGGCCGCGTCTCGATTACGCCTGCGGCTGCGGCTCCAGGCCGGGATCCGGATCAGGCCGCGGGCGCGACTTGCCGGCCGGGGGCACGGCGGAGGCGCGCGGCGTGGTCGGCTCGAGCACGGACTCGCGGTTCGGCTTCTTGCCTTTGAGCAGGTCGACGATCTCGTCACCGGACAGCGTCTCGAACTCGAGCAAGCCCTTGGCGAGCGCCTCGAGGTCGGCACGCTTCTCGGTGAGAATGCGGGTCGCTTCGTTGTAGCCTTCTTCCACGAAACGCCGGATCTCGGTGTCGATCTTCTGGACCGTGGCTTCCGACGCGTTCTGGGTACGCGACACCGACATGCCCAGGAAAACCTCGTCCTGGTTCTCGCCGTAGGAGACGGTGCCGAGCGCCTCGGAGAGGCCCCAGCGCGTCACCATCATGCGGGCCAGGCGCGTCGCCTGCTCGATGTCGGAGGATGCACCCGAGGTCACCTTCTCACGGCCGAAGATCAGCTCCTCGGCGACGCGGCCACCCATCATGATGGCGAGGCGCGAGGTCATCTGCTCCAGCGACATCGACAGCTTGTCGCGTTCGGGCAGCTGCATCACCATGCCCAGCGCACGGCCGCGCGGAATGATGGTCGCCTTGTGGATCGGATCGGTCGCGACGACGTTGAGGCCGACGATGGCGTGGCCACCCTCGTGATAGGCCGTCAGCAGCTTCTCTTCCTCGGTCATGACGAGCGACTTGCGCTCAGCGCCCATCATCACCTTGTCCTTGGCCTCTTCGAACTCGGCCTGCGTCACCATCCGCTTGTTGCGGCGGGCGGCGGTCAGCGCGGCTTCGTTGACGAGGTTCATCAGGTCGGCGCCGGAGAAGCCCGGGGTGCCGCGCGCGATGGTCTTGAGGTTGATATCCGGCGCCAAGGGCACCTTGCGGACGTGAACCTTGAGGATCTGCTCGCGGCCGACGACGTCGGGATTGGGCACCACGACCTGACGGTCGAAGCGGCCCGGACGCAGCAGCGCGGGATCGAGCACGTCGGGACGGTTGGTCGCCGCGATCAGGATCACGCCCTCGTTGGCCTCGAAGCCGTCCATCTCGACCAGCAACTGGTTCAGCGTCTGCTCGCGCTCGTCATTGCCGCCGCCGAGACCGGCGCCACGGTGACGGCCGACCGCGTCGATTTCGTCGATGAAGATGATGCAGGGCGCGTTCTTCTTGGCCTGCTCGAACATGTCGCGGACGCGGCTGGCGCCGACGCCGACGAACATTTCGACGAAGTCCGAACCCGAAATGGTGAAGAACGGCACGTTGGCTTCGCCCGCGACCGCACGCGCGATCAGGGTCTTGCCGGTGCCGGGAGGGCCGACCAGCAGCACGCCGCGCGGAATGCGGCCGCCGAGGCGCTGGAACTTGCCGGGGTCGCGCAGGAATTCGACGATCTCCTGCAGGTCCTGCTTGGCTTCGTCGACGCCGGCGACGTCCTCGAAGGTGACGCGGCCATGGGCCTCGGTCAGCATCTTGGCGCGCGACTTGCCGAAGCCCATCGCCTTGCCGGCGCCGCCCTGCATCTGCCGCGACAGGAAGATCCAGACGCCGATCAGCGCGATGAAGGGCAGCCAGGAGACCAGCAGCGAGACGAACCACGGCACGTTGTCGCCGGGCGGCTTCGCGGTGATCTGGACCTTGCTGTCATAGAGGCGCTTCACCAGCGTCGGATCGTTCGGCGCATAGGTCTGGAAGCTCGAGCCGTTGGTGAAGGTGCCGTGGATGTCCGGGCCCTGGATCACGACGTCGCGCACATTGCCGCGGTCAACTTCGCTCAGGAGCTGGGAGAAGGCGATGTCCTGCGAGGAGGCGCGCTGGCCCGGATTCTGGAAGAGCGTGAACAACGCCAACAGCAGCAAGACAATGATGACCCAGAGGGCGAAATTGCGCAGATTGGCGTTCATCGATCTTCCTTCGTGGTCGCGCGGATCGCGGCCTGATCCTTGGGCGGTAGCAGTTATTTTGTCAGTGCGAGGAAATCCCCAAGGAATCCTCTTGGTTAGACGGATACAATCTAGGTGCCGCCCCGGTCGCTGCCAAGGGAACGAGATGGGACTATTTATCCCATCTTAGAGCGATTCCCGCTGAAATAATGGCGATCTGCCCGGGGTTTTTCCTGCCTGGTTCCTGCCTGGTTAAGGTGTCCTGACGGCGCGCGGCGGAAACGGCCGGTGTCATGATCCGCCCTCATCCGCCCCTCATCCGTCCCTTGGACCGCCGGGCCGGCGCCGGTGCGATGTGGATACGCCCCCCGGCAAGGCTGATCAAGGCTCCCGCAAGGGTCTGCTTCAGGACCGGCCGGCCATTTGCGGCTGCGCGGGGGCTTGCAGCGATGGCCTGATCGAGCGCGGCCAAGAGGGTTTCGACCTTGCCGAGTTCCGCCGGCCCCTCATGGCCAAGGGCATTGACGGCCCGCAGCAGGAGCCGCAGCCGGACCTCCTCCGGCAGATTGGCGAATGCCGAGGCCTCGAAGCTGCGACCGCGCGCCTGCGGCGCATCGCCGCGCATCCGAAGCTGAAGGAAGCGTTCGGCGCCATCGACCAGCACGTCGACCGCCGCATTGGCGCGCGCCAGCCTGCCTGCGAGCCGCGCCAGGCTCCTGCTGTCGCCCCCCTCGGCCGCGAGCTGCGGCAGCAGCGCGCGCAGCCGCGGCCGGGTGAAGGTGGTGTCGCGATTGGTGGGATCATCGGCAAAGCCGATCTTCGCCCGCCTCAAGGTCGCGATCAGCTGCGACTTCGGGACATCGAGCAGCGGCCGCACCAGCACGACGCCCTCACGCTCCGTGAGGCGCGCCATCGCCGACAGCCCCGCAAGCCCGCTGCCGCGGACAAGGCGCATCAACAGGGTCTCGGCCTGGTCGTCGCGGGTGTGGGCGGTCAGCACATGGCTCGCGCCGACATTGCGCGCGGCTTGCGCAAGCAGGCGGTAGCGGGCTTCGCGCGCAGCGGCGGGCAGTCCGGTGTTCGGCTTCGCGCCGTGCCAGCGCAGGGTCCGGTGCGCCAGCCCGAGTTCAGCCGCCAACCGCTTGACATCGCGCGCCTCGCGCGCCGCCTCCGGGCGCAGGCCGTGATCGACGGTGACGACGGTCAGTTGCGGACCGCGTGCCAGGCCGCGCCTCCAGCGTGCGGCGAGCCACATCAGCGCGACCGAGTCAGGTCCGCCGGAGACCGCGAGCACCAGCGCGGGCGCGCTTCTGAGCTCGGCGAAGAGTTGCTTCGCCGCGCGCGCCGAGATCGGTGAATTGTCGTCGTCTGACATGACGCTGCCCAGGCAATCGCCAGACTATTTAGCGCGGCGCCATCCGCATTGTCAGCGCGCAAATATTGCGCGTCAGCACTTCACCCGCTTCTGCTCGCGATCGACGGCGGATTTGACGCCGGCGGAGGCGCGCGGATATTTGCGGCCGACCTCGCCGAAGGCGGCGCAGGCGGCTTCCTTCTCCTTCAACGCGGCCAGCGACTGGCCGAGCCGCAGCAGCGCATCCGGCGCCTTGGCGGATTTGTCGTATTTGGTGGTGACGGCGAGGAAGGCTTCCGCGGAGTCGCGATATTGCTGGCGCTGGAAATAGCTTTCGCCGAGCCAGTATTGCGCATCGCCGAGCAGCGGATCGCTCGGATGTTTCTGCGCAAAGTTCTTCATGGTCTGCTCGGCGAGCGCATAGTCCTTGCGCTGCATGTAGCCGATGCCGAGGTCGAACTCGTCGCGCGGCGTTGCAGATGGCGGCAGGGTGGTCAGGCCGGCGCCCCCGGCGGGCCCCTGCTGGGCCGGCGGATAGCCGGGCTGGGCTGCCGGCGGCACGCCTTGCTGGTAGCGCGGGCTGGTGTTGGCGAGATCGAGCGGCTCGCCGGCAGCACGCCCGCCGGGCGCGCCTGCCGCCATCGGCTGCTGCCCACCACCGAGCGCGCGCGGCGCGCCGGGCGCATTCGGGTTCTGGTTCGGATCGAAGGAATCACCGCGGCGGCGCACGCCGGGCGCACCGGGCGCCGGCTGCTCCTGAACGATCGGCGCGGGAGCAGCGATCTGCGGCTGCTCGTAATTCGGCTGGGCCTGTTGCTGCTGGCGATAGGCCGGCGCCGACTGCGCCGGCGGTACGGCTGCGACAGAGGGTTGGACCGGCACCTGTCCGGGCGCGGCTTGCGCGCCTCCCTCGAGCGCCCGCAGCCGCTCCTCGAGCTGGCGGTTGCGATATTGCAGCTCCTCGTTCTGGCCGGTGAGCTGGCGCAGCTGGTTCTCCAGCCGCTCGATCCGCATCTCGGGATCATCGTCCGACTGCGCCAGTGCGGGCGAGCACAAAGTGAACAGCGCGGCGATTGCCACGGTGCCGGTAAAGACCTTGGATCTGGATGACATCTTGCCCTGACGACGAAAACGAAATCTGCGACGCGCCACACATTGAAAGGCAGTACGCCAAAAATGTGACTGGCACCACGGGGTTTCGGTCACAGATGGCTGAAACGAAACCGGCGCCCGAGAGGGCGCCGGCATAATCGGTTCCTGAAGATGAACGGCGCCTGACTGATCGTCAGGAGCTCGCGTTCAGCACCGTGACGGCGCGACGGTTCTGCGACCAGCAGGAGATATCGTTACAGACGGCGACCGGCCGCTCCTTGCCGTAGGAGATCGTGCGCATGCGGTTCGGATCGATGCCGCGCGAGGCGAGGAACGAACGCACCGACTGGGCGCGACGGGCGCCGAGTGCGATGTTGTATTCGCGGGTGCCGCGCTCGTCGGCATGCCCCTCGATGGTGAAGCTGTACTGCCGATAGTTCTGGAGCCACTGCGCCTGCTTCTCCAGGGTCACGATCGCCTGCGGCGTCAGATCGGTCTGGTCGCTCTCGAAGAACACGCGGTCGCCCACGTTAACGACGAAATCCTGCTGACTGCCGGGCGTCGCAGCATTGGCCATCGCATCCGTCGCTGCGTTCTTGTTCGCGCATGCGCCCATCGACAGCGCGATCGCAACCACCGCGGCCAGCTTCAATCCCTGGAGGATACGCATAGGATATTTCATTCCGGAGCCTCCACGCTCACGTTCGTCCACTGCTGTCCGGTCTACAGGGGGTTGGTTAAGCGAACGTTCCGTCAACCTTGATGGAACCTTGCTTCAGCCGGTCAAATGCCCCCAAACCGCGAAAAGCAACCGTCATGGTTAATGGGTTCTAAATGTGGCGCGAGGGTGAAGCAACCTGCAGCAACCGGCAAAAGTGCAGGTTTTTGCTGGAATTTTGGGCTCGGACGAATGATGGGGATGAACGGAGCCCCGGTCGAAAGGCGCGCGGCGGCTCGAGGCGGCGACGGCCGGCAATCAGACGTGAACGGCTTCCGGCACCAGTGAGGACCGCTGCGGGATCTCGCGCTGCCCGCCGCGCCCGAACAGCATCCGCCGCTCGAAGGCGGTGGAGCGCATGATCGGATAGCGCTCGAACACCTTCTTCCGGAAGGTCGGGAAATCGGCCGCCATCAGTCCGAACGGCTTGGTGAGACCCGGAACCAGGCGGGGCTCGGCAATCGTCTCGTGCAGGAACACCCGCCGGTAGAAGGCCTGATGCTCGGGACGCACGATGGCGAGGCCGAGATCGGCATTGAAGTGCTCGCACGCCATGTAGGCGAGCCGGGTCGTCAGATAGGGCAATTCCGGTACCCGCTTCACCTGGTCGGGATCGGCGACAAAGCGGGTCGGGTCGATCATGACCTCGCCGCGATCGAGCCGCGGCAGCAGGATGTCGGGGAAGACGTCGGCCGAAGTGGACTCGCGCCATTCCGAAGTCAGCACGCTGATGCGCACGGAGCTGCAGAGCTGGCCGCGGAGATAGACGCCGAAGGTCCACGCGTTCGGCAGCTCGTCGTAGCGGTCGGTGACCCGGGCTTCCGCGGATTCTCTGACGGCACCCTCGCGCAGATAGGCGCGGTAGCGGAGGTTGTAGATTTGCTCCTTCTCCGCGTCCGTCTCCGCGAGATGATAGTCGACGTCGGTCAGAAGCTCCGCTCCCCGTCCAACAGCCGAAATGACAGATCTGGCTGAGGACTGCATTCGAACTCCTTACCCACCACCTACAACGACACGCGAGCCCGGGCCATTTGCCGCTGAACAACTTACGCGCGCGTGACGATTTATTAACACCTCCTTAACGACGATGCAAAGCAATCGACGCGATAGGGTTAACCTCCGTAGCACTACGGTAGGTTCAGCAACTGCCTGAGACGACGTGCAATTTCTGGATGTGGACTCAGGCGAAGGAGCGTGAGCCGACGACCTGGAGCAGGCTCTCGCCGCGCCGCCCATGCGAGGCGTTGAGGAGCTGGCGCATCCGCACGGCGGGCACCGGACGGCTGAACAGATAGCCTTGCGCCTCGGAGACGGTGCCGTCGGCGCTGATCAGCTCGAGCTGCTCGTTGGTCTCGATGCCCTCGACCACCACCGCCATGCCGAGGTCGGCTGACAGCCGCGCCACGCCACGCAGCAGCGTCAACGGCCGGTCGGTGTCGATGCCCTCGAGGAAGGAGCGGTCGATCTTCACCTTCTGCATCGGGAAATTGTGCAGATAGCTGAGGCTGGAATAGCCGGTGCCGAAATCGTCGAGCGAGATGCGCACGCCGAGCGCATGCAATTGCGACAGCGTGTCGTGGGTGAGCTGGGTGTTACGAAGCAGCGAGGACTCCGTGATCTCGATCTCCAGCCGGTGGGCCGGCAGCCCCGAGACCTCGAGCGCGTAGCGGATTTCGCTGAGCACGTCGCGCTGGTGGAATTGCTGCGGCGAGAAGTTGACGGCGACGCTGACGCTGTCGGGCCACTTCATGCATTCCATGCAGGCGCGGCGCAGGATCCAGCGGCCGAGATCGACGATCAGCCCCATGTCCTCGGCGACCGGGATGATGTCGACCGGCGAGACCGTGCCGCGCACCGGATGATTCCAGCGCAGCAGCGCCTCGCAGGTGGTGATCTTGCCGGACTTCAGATTGACCAGCGGCTGGTAGAACAGCTCGAACTCCTCGTTGGCCAGCGCCTTGCGCAGGTCGAGCTCGAGGATGCGGCGGGCCTCGACGGTCGCCGCCATCTCGTCGCGGAAGAAGCAGAAGGTGCCGCGGCCGTCGGCCTTGGCGCGGTAGAGCGCCATGTCGGCGTTCTTGAGCAGCGTGTCGGCCCTGACGTCGCCGTCCGGCGAGGTCAGCGCGATGCCGACGCTGGCGCCGATCTCGACCAGATGATTGTCGATGCGGTAGCGCTCGCTCAGGCGTTCGACGATGCGGCGGGCGAGGCTCGCGGCATCCTCGGCCGAGCTGATGTTTTGCTGGAACACGACGAACTCGTCGCCGCCGAAGCGCGCGACGAAATCCTCGGGGCGCAGCATCTCGCGCAGGCGGTTGGCGACCGCGCACAGGAGCTGGTCGCCGCAGGGATGGCCGAGCGTGTCGTTGACCTGCTTGAACTGGTCGAGATCGACGAACAGCAGCGCGGAGAGGCGCTCGGCATCGTGCGAGATCGCCAGCAACCGTTCGATCTCGTCGCGGAACGAGACCCGGTTGGGCAGCGCCGTGAGCTCGTCATAGCGGGCGAGATGGGTGATCCGGGCTTCCGCGTTGGTGCGTTCGGTGATGTCTTCCAACAGCAGCACCGTACCGCCGCCGGTCATCGGCTGGAACGTCCAGGCGAGCGCGCGGCCGCGCGAGGAATCCGGATCGGCGGTGGCGATCTCGCAGATCCGCGCATGCTCGATCTCGGCCAGGATCTGCTTGCCGCTCTCGACCGAGATGGAGCCTGCGGCGACGCAGGCCGACACGATGTCGGCAGCGGTGGCGCCACGCTTGACCAGATCTTCGGGCAACGCCATCAGCTCGCCGAAGCGGTGGTTCATCACCGCAAGGCGGCCGTCCGCGCGAAACATGCACAGGCCATGCGGCATGTTGTTGAGCGCGGTGTCGAACTGGCTTGCCAGCGCGGATTCACGGAAGCTCGAGGTCAGCGCCTTGACGAAGATCGCATGCAGGCTGAGATTGATGTTCTTCAGCCCGACGAAGAAGAACACGAGCAGGATGGCGAGCCCGATGTGGTAGAAGCCGCCATGCAGCAGCAGCGCAAGCGACATCGGTGCGCAGGCGAGCGCGACGTGCCACTGGATCACCCGGGGCTGGCCGTAATTGCGGGCGGCGCCGCCGGCGGTGTAGCCGATGCCGATGGCGACACAGAGCATGTCGGCAATCGGATCATCGTTGTTATAGATGACGACGAAGGACCACAGGCCGAGCACCGCCGCATAGCTGAGCGCGCCGAGCCAGTAGCGCGGCTCCAGGTGCTTGGCTTCCTCGAATGACAATGGGTGCGTGCGGTTTTCGTATCCGCGCATCTGGAACGCGCGCGCGGTGCCGATGGCGATCAGCAGAAATGCGAGCGGCCACAGCCAGACGTCGCCGGTCTTCAACGCAGTCATGACCGCGGCCACGGCCGCGGAGGCCGAGCCCAGGAAGATCGCCCAGAAATTCTGCACCATAGAGTTGATGAGAGCGGCGTAGAGTATCGGCTCCAGCTCGTCTCGATCGCTCTGCTTCTGGTCGGCCAGCTGCATCGGCTTGTTACGCGTCCTGTTTGGCGCGTACTTTTACCCAGACCTGATGAAGCCTTTCTGAGGGAACATCGTTAAAGTCGAGTTGTTTTTCGGCAATAGCGAACATGTTTCCGCTGAAATATCAAGCAGCTAGGCAAGCGTTGCCGGGCACAAGGTGAAGGAAAGCTTGCGTCCTGCACCAAACCCCGAAAAAATCGGCATGTTTTTTCGGAAACATCGCGCGTCTGAACGCGCAATGTCTTAGCCCCGATGTTTCACGCGAACCTGTATCCACTTCGCTCGCAAGCGCTCTAGCCGGGTGTCGAGGACAGCAGCGGCGACCATGCCGGGTCGGAGGCGAAGCCCGGCGTCGGCACCTTGAGCTCGTTGCGGCCGGAGATGTCGACGGAGAACAGCGAGGGCCCGCCGCTGCCGCCGGGATCGCGGAAGAACATCAGCACGCGGCCGTTCGGCGAGAAGGTCGGCCCTTCGTTGTGATAGCCCGAAGTGAGGAGACGCTCGCCGGAGCCGTCCGGCTTCATGACCCCGATCGAGAACTGCCCGCCGCCCTGCCTGGTGAAGGCGATGTAATCGCCCTTCGGCGACCACACCGGCGTCGAATAGGTGGCGTTGGTGTCGTCCTTGGAGAAGGAGATGCGCTGCGCCTGTCCGCCGCCCGCGGCCATCACATAGATCTGCGACCTGCCGCCGCGATCGGACTCGAAGCAGATGCGGGTGCCGTCTGGCGAGTAGGACGGAGAGGTGTCGATCGCCGGCGTGTCGGTGAGGCGCGTGGTCGAGCGCGAGCGCAGATCCATCACGAACAGGTTGGAATTGCCGCCCTGCTGCAGGCTCATGATGACGCGCTGGCCGTCCGGCGAGAAGCGCGGCGCAAATGTCATGCCGGGGAAGTTGCCGACGATCTCGCGCTGGCCGGTCTCGATGTTGAAGAGATAGACCTTCGGATCGCCCTGGCCGAACTCCATGTAGGTGATCTCTTGCGAGTTCGGCGAGAAGCGCGGCGTCAGCACGAGGTCGGAGCCGCGGGTCAGATAGCGCACATTGGCGCCGTCCTGGTCCATCATCGCGAGCCGCTTGACGCGGCGCTCCTTCGGCCCGGTCTCGTCGACGAACACGACGCGGCTGTCGAAATAGCCCTTCTCGCCGGTCATCCGCTCGTAGATCTGGTCGGAGATGATGTGGGCGATGCGGCGCCAATATTCCGGCGACGTGAAATATTGCTGGCCCGCGAGCTGCTGGCCGGAGATGACGTCCCACAGGCGGAATTCGGCCTTGAGCCTTCCGTCCTGCTGCCGCGTCATGCGGCCGGTGACGAGGGCCTGCGCGTTGATGGTCTTCCAGTTCTGGAATTGCGGCGCGACGTCGATGTTGCTGATGCGCTCGATGAAGGCGGCCTGGTCGATCGGGGCAAACAGGCCCGAGCGCTTGAGATTGTTGGTGATGACCTGCGTAACGCCGTTGCCGACGTCGCCGTCGGACGGCGAGCCCGGCACGAAGTTGCTGATTGCGATCGGGATCGGCTGGAATTCGGTTGGGTCGATGCGAAGGCGCCCCTGCTGGCCCTGGGCGAAGGCGTGTCCGCCTCCGAGCATCGCAAGCGTCGATCCGGTCAGGGTCATGAAGCGGCGGCGGTTCATCGAGCTCACGTCATTCATCGCAAAAATCTTTTGTTCTGATGTCACAACATATCTTTCAGGCCGAAAGTCATCGGGATGAGCTTCCAGCTCTCGTACTGCTGCTTCGGCATGAACGAGTAGACCTGACACTGCACGATGGCGCGCTTGGCGCTCTCCGCCACCGCCTGGGCAATCGACCGCGAAGGTCCGCGCACCGCGACGACGATGGGCTCGGACGCGAGCGATCCGTCGATCTTCATGGGAATATCGATGTCGGCCTCGTACTGGTCGGCATCCTGCCCGTTATAGGTCGGCGTGAAGCAGCGCTTGACCGCGCCCTGGAACGCGCCGCGCCAGGTCGCGACATTGGCAACGGCCGTGCCGGTCGCCGATCCCAGCGAAGCCGACGCATTCAGCGCCGTTCCCGTGAGTTCGTGCCGGGTCGCGGCGCGCTTGTCGAGGTCGCGCTGGATCTGCGCGGGATCGAAGCTGCGCTCCTTGGGCTTCGGCTGCTGCTGCGGCTGCACGGCCGCGACCTTTTGCTCGACCGGCTTGGGCGGCGGCTTCTTGGTCTCCAGCTTCTTCTGGAGCTCGGCGATCGGATCTTCCTTGGCCGGATCAGGCTTCTTTTCCTGCGGCTTCGGCTCTTCTTTGGGCTTGGCCTCGGCAACGGGCTTGGGCGGCTCGGGCTTCTTCTCGACCGGCTTCTCGGCGGGTTTCGGCGGCGGCTCGGGCGTCGAGTTGGTCTTGATCAGCTCTTTCTTCTCGGTGACCTTGCCGACCGCGTCTTCCTCGGGCTTGGCCTCGGCGATCTTCTCGACCTTGGGCTTCGGCTCTTCCTTCTTGCCGGTCTTCTGCCCCGACATCATCTGCGCAAGCTGATCGGTGGAGATGATGTCGATCGGAAGCGACTCTTCCGCGACAAAGGCCTTGCTGCTAAAGGTGACCAGTCCCCATCCAAGCACGAGGACGTGGAGGGCAATCGACGCAACGAGTGTCTTGTCGACGTTCACCTTCACCGGTTTACCCCTGATCCGCCTCGGTCACGAGCGCCAGCTTCTTGAAGCCTGCGCCGGACAACAGGCCCATGACCTTGGCCACCGTTCCGTAATCCGCCTTCTTGTCCGCGCGCAGATAGATGCGCTCCTCGAGCCCGCCGCGCGCGTCCGTGATCGCCTTCAGCTTCGGGATCAACTCGTTGATCGCGATCTCGGCGTCGTTGATGAACACCTTGCCCTTGATGTCGACCGACATCTGGATCGGCTTCTGATCGTTGTTTTCGAGGCTCTTGGCCTGGGTCTGAGGCAGGTCGAGCGGCACACCGACCGTCAACATCGGAGCCGACACCATGAAGATGATGAGCAGCACCAGCATCACGTCCACCATCGGCGTGACGTTGATCTCGGCCACGACCGGCTTGCGCCGGCCGCGGCGCCCGCCGCCTCCGGACGAACTGGCTACGTTCATCGCCATGATCGAGTGCCCAAATTGCCCCTCACACTATACATGCCGTCCGTCAGCCCCGCTCGTCGATCTGACGCGACAGAATGGCGGAAAATTCATCGGCGAAACCTTCGAGCCGCTGGGCCTGCCGGTTCACCTCGGACGTGAACTTATTGTAGAAAATAGTGGCAGGAATGGCGGCGATAAGGCCGACGGCGGTCGCAAACAACGCTTCGGCAATGCCGGGCGCCACCACCGCCAGGGAGGTATTTTTCGACGCCGCGATCGACTGGAAGCTCGACATGATGCCCCAGACCGTGCCGAACAGGCCGACGAAGGGGCCGGCGGAGCCGACGGTGGCGAGCACCAGCAGGCGGCGTTCCAACCGCTCGACCTCGCGCGCAATCGAGACGTTCATGACCTTGTCGATGCGCATCTGAAGACCGGCGACCGAACGGGCCTGGTTCTCGAAGGAACGCTTCCACTCGCGCATCGCGGCAACGAAGCAGGCCGCCATGGAATGCGTCGGCTTGGCCGAGAGCTGCCGATAGAGCTCCTCGATCGATTCGCCAGACCAGAATGCCTGCTCGAACCGGTCCATCGAGCGCCGCGTGCGCGCGTAAAGAAAGATCTTGTCGATCGCAATGGCCCAGACCCAGACCGAGCAGGCGAGAAGCCCCAGCATCACCGCTTTCACGATCCAGTGAGCCTGCCAGAACAGCGCAATCAGCGACACGTCCGCGGAAGCGGCAACCGGAAGGGCTGACTGAGCCACGTCGGCCGGATTCATAAGCAGTATCCTCTCAAGGCGATCATTTACCTGACCTCTCCGGCCAGCAAATGGCTGCCGGTTCCCCAACAGCCGCGCTAGAACCGGCGCGGCCGGCAAGCCCGCTCAAAGCCTTGTCTTTCTGGGGTGCAGGGGCTCGTCCAAAGCCGGCCGTCTGCATTCCCTGCCAAGATGTCAAAACTATGGGCCTTGAGCACGGCTCCGGGCACGACTGTCCGCAATTACCAGAGCCCGCCGATGGTTAACGTGCGGTTACCACGGCCGAATTTGGCTGCCGGAAAGGTAGGCAGCGCAGGCGGTTGGCCGCTTTGCCGCGGGACATGGCCGCCGACGGATAGGAGCCGCCCGCTCCGGGCAAGATCGGTTCCCTCCCTCCTTGCGGGGGAGGGCCAGGGAGAGGGGTACCACACGGAGACTCCAACGAAACGAAGAAATCGGAAGCGCGCAACGGCGCCTTTTCCTGGGCTACCCCTCTCCCCCGCCCTCCCCCGCAAGGGGGGAGGGAGCGCAGTGTGCTCCGTGCGGGCACCCGATTTCTTACGCTGTCCGTTCGATCACCGCTGCCATCAGCGGTCGATTTGCCCGACGGATTCAGCCTGATAGGCTGCATAGACCAACAAGGGCCGGGACAGCCGGCCTCGCCAAGGGAGCAAGCCGTGCAAAATGCGGGAACACACCTGCGGTCGATGGCCGCCGCGATCATATCGATCAGCCTCGTCACGTTCATCCCCGCGCGCGCTGCGTCGGTCGCGCCGGTCGCCGCGCAAAACGGCATGGTGGTGTCCGCGCAGCATCTGGCAACCCAGGTCGGTGTCGATGTGCTGAAGCGCGGCGGCAATGCCGTCGATGCCGCTGTGGCCGTCGGCTATGCCTTGGCCGTCGTCTATCCGGCCGCCGGCAATCTCGGTGGTGGCGGCTTCATGACGATCCAGCTCGCCGACGGCCGCAAAACCTTCCTCGATTTCCGCGAGACCGCGCCCAAGGCGGCGACGGCCAACATGTATCTCGACAAGGATGGCAACGTCATCAAGGGCATCTCGACCAAGGGGCATCTGGCTGTGGGTGTGCCAGGCTCCGTCTCGGGCATGGAATATGCGCGCGAAAAATACGGCACCATGAAGCGCGCCGACCTGCTCGCTCCCGCGATCCAGCTTGCCGAACAGGGATTTGTGCTCGACCAGGGCGACATCGACCTGCTGCGCACGGCAACGGACGATTTCAAGGACGATCCGGCATCGAGCGCCATCTTCCTCAACAACGGCCAGCCGTTCGGCGTGGGCGATCGACTGCTGCAATCCGAACTGGCGAAAACCCTGCGCGAGATCAGCAGCAAGGGCACCGACGGCTTCTATAAAGGCTGGGTCGGCAGCGCCATCGTGGCATCGAGCCAGGCCGGCAAAGGCCTGCTGACGCAGGACGACCTCGACGGCTACAAGACGCGCGAGCTTGCACCTGTCGAATGCGACTATCGCGGCTATCACGTGATTTCCGCGCCGCCGCCGAGCTCGGGCGGCGTCGTCATCTGCGAGATCCTGAATATCCTGGAGGGCTACCCTCTGAAGGAGCAGGGCTACCATTCCGCGCAGGCCGTGCACGTGCAGATCGAGGCCATGCGGCATGCTTACGTGGACCGCAACAGCTATCTCGGCGATCCGGATTTCGTGAAGAATCCGCTCGATCGCCTGCTCGACAAGAATTACGCGACCAAGATCCGCGCCGTGATCGATCCGAACAAGGCCGGGATCTCCAAGGACATCAAGCCGGGCGTCGCGCCGCACGAGGGCAGCAACACCACGCACTATTCAATCGCGGACAAGGACGGCAACGCGGTATCGGTGACGTACACGCTGAACGATTGGTTCGGCGCCAAGGTGACGGCGGCCAAGACCGGCGTGCTGCTGAACGACGAAATGGACGACTTCACGGCCAAGGTCGGGGTGCCGAACCTGTATGGCCTGGTGCAGGGTGAGGCCAACGCTATTGCTCCCGGCAAGCGTCCACTGTCCTCGATGAGCCCGACCATCGTCACCAAGGACGGCAAGACGGTCATGGTGGTGGGCACGCCCGGCGGCAGCCGCATCATCACGGCGGTCCTGCAAACCATGATCAATGCGATCGACTACGGCATGAACGCGCAGGAGGCCGTCGACATGCCGCGCATCCACCAGCAATGGCTGCCCGATCTGACCAACGTCGAGAACTATGCGCTGTCACCGGACACGCAGAAGATCCTGGAAGGCATGGGCCACAAATTCGGACCGCCGCAGCCGGCGAACCATCTCGCGGTCATCATCGTCGGCGCGCCGTCACTGAACGGCGAGCAAGTCGGCAATAATCGTTATTACGGTGCGAACGATCCGCGTCGGAACAGCGGGCTAGCTGCGGGATATTGATCGTCTACGCCATCCTCACGACTGTCATACCCCGCGACCCGGCTACGTCAAGGCTTCGCCGGGGCTGCCGTCCAGGGGCGCCGAAGCTTTAGCGTAGGCGGCAAGCGGGGTATCCAGTACGCCGCGGCCCCCCCCCCGCATCTCAATGCTGCCTCTGGAATACTGGATTGCCCGCTTTCGCGGGCAATGACGGCGGGAGATGTGGTCGGGATCCCTGCCCCTCACCACTTCTCCTTCGACGTCCGCACGTCGAGCTCGAACGACCAGGCGCGCTCGGGCTGGCGATAGAGGAAGGCGAAGGCATCGACGATGCCATCGATGTCGATCAGGCTGTCCTCGCGGCCGGCCGCATCCAGGAACCGTGAAAAAATCTTGTCGCCGGCGATCGCGCCGTCGACCACGACATGGCCGACATGGATGCCGTCGCTCGCGTATTCCTTGGCCATCGCCTGCGCCAGCGTGCGCAGGCCGGCCTTGGACGAGTTGAAAGCGCCGTAGCCGGAGCGTCCGCGCAGCGAGGCACTGGCGCCGGTGAACAGCAGCGTGCCGGTCTTCTTCGGCACCATGCGGCGCACCGCCTCGCGGCCGAACAGGAAGCCGCCGAAGCAGACCACGCGCCAGGCGTTCTCGAAATAGTCGGCCTCCATGTCGATGATCTTGCCGGGCGTGTTGTTGCCGGCGTTGTAGATGGCGAGGTCGAGGTTGTCGCCGGCGGCATCGAACAGCGCGACGATGTCTCCCTCCTTGGTCGCATCAGCAACGAAGGGCACGGCTGCGCCACCCGCCTTCGTGATGTCGTCGACAACGGCCTGCAAGGCAGACAGCGTCCGGCCCGCGACGATCACCTTGAGCCCATCGGCCGCAAAACGCTTGCAAAGCCGGGCCCCGAGCCCGCGGTCCGGACCAACGCCGATCACGATTGCCGTCTTCATTGCAACTCTCCTGGGGTTGATAGGGTCAGGCCGCCGAGGCGGGCTCGGGGCAATTGGTCAGCCGCGCGGGATTGCCGATCGCGGTGCAGCCGGCGGGCACGTCGCCGGTCACAACGGCGCCGGCGCCGATCTTTGCGAAATCGCCGATATTGATGTCACCGAGAATGGTCGCGCCGCCGCCGATGTAGACGCCGCGGCCGATGCGCGGCGAGCGCGCCGGCAATTCACCGCGGCGGCCGATGCTGACGTTCTGGAGGATGGTGACCTCGTCGCCGATCACCACATTCGCACCGATCACGATGCCGGTGGCGTGGTCGAGATAGACGGACGATCCAATGGATGCGGCCGGATGAATGCTGATCTGCAGCAGGTTGGACGCCTCGTTCTGAAACAGCAGCGCCGCGTCGCGATGGTCATGACGCCAGAGCCAGTTCGAGACGCGCCAGGCTTGCAGCGCGACATAGCCCTTGTAGTGCAGCAGCGGCGGCAGCAGTTCGGCGATGGCGGGATCGCGCCGTGCGATGGCCTGCAAATCTCGGCTGGCGGTTTCGATCAGGTCTGGCTCACCTTGAAAGGCGTCGTGGGAATAGGACGTGAAGCGCGTGCGCCCGGCGGGGCCGCTGCCGAGCCGCTGCCCGATCAAATCGGCCAAAGCGGCGGCAAAATCATCATGAGCGAGAATGGCACGCGCAAGGGCCTTGCCGAACACGGGGTCTGCATCGGCCGCGCGCTGCGCCTCGCTGCGAACCTGTTGCCAGAGGCCGTCGCTCGCCGTGATCGCAGCTTCCGCCATTGTCGCCTCCGGTCCGCCCACTCTTGTGAAGGCGAATATAGGCGGTCCGGATCGGGGCGCCAGTCACGCCGCCGGGACGCGCTTGCTTTCGCCCTGAAGACCGGGCCGGGCCTGCTTGCGCAGGCTGAGCGCGTAGAGCCAGCCGCCCGCCGCGATCAGGATGGGCAGGACGAAGAGCACGAAATCGCGGAGCAGGATCATGGGGCGATGCTCCCCTTCGCAAACGAGACCGCGCGGCCGAGTGCGAACGAGGCGAACCAATAGAGATAAAGGCTGAGAAAGAACCGCCAGGATTCGCCGAGCTGCCACTGCGGATAGAGCTGGACCTCCGTCGGCCATCCATTGAGGAACGCGATCGCCACCGGCACGGTGTTTCCGAACCGGTCGAACAGCGCCGCGGCGCGCTCGAGGAGCGCGATGCTAAGGCTGATCTCTTTGCGTTCGGCGTTGGCCATGCTCGTACCCGTTGGCGCCGCGGAAGGCGCGCCGTCAGGGCTTGGTCGGGCCCGGCGCGGATCGGGTTCTACCGGTCCTGCACATGTACGTGATCAACGCCGCAGAACGCACGCCCGCCGGCGCAGAGGCGAAAATGGCAATCGGGATCGGACGCGCAGCTGCCATAGACCAAGCCGATGTAGCCCAACACCGCCAAGGCGGTCACGCCAAGCAGCAGGCGGGTGTAGAGGTCCATGATGTGTCGTCCAGACAAGAGCAGCCCGGCGGATCGAGGTGGCACGCGCAAGTCTTCGCGCAAGTCTTGGTGTCGGATCGTCGGCAGT